>JAAXUL010000409.1 GCA_013336035.1 Chloroflexales bacterium | reverse complement strand
TGGCAGGGCCAGCTTACCAGTCTCGCCTGGCCCTGCCATTCTGAAACCTTGCCATAGGACATCTCTCTTGCGGACGTAGGCGGGCCTATGCTACCACTCAGTATACGACGCGATGGCCATGTAGGACAGAGCCCCGCCACCGACCTGGTGCGTACCAGGCAAGCGCGGGGCGTGGACAGCGCTGACGCCGCAGCGCGAGGCCGTGCGCAGGAGGCTTGCGGCAAAGCGGCGGGCGATAGCGATCCTCACCCCAGAATCTGCTTGATCAGATCCTTTCTCCCGGCCTCGTTCAGGCGCTGCTTGAGCAAGAACAGGTATACGCCACCCGGCGTGCGCCTGCGGCTGCCATCGGCGGTGAGCATCCCACCGGCAGCCTCAAGCGTATCGACCTCGCGCTTGAGCTCTTGAGCGCTGTCGATCCCCAGCACGGCCACCGACCGCTCGATCGTGGCCTTTGAGCGCGGGTCGTCTTCCCCCAGGCCCGTCGCGATCTCATCCACCGCCCGCGTGAACGCCCGCCGCTGCTGGCGTGCCTCAGCCTCGGCGCGCTTCTTGGCCTCCTCGATCGCCTGGCGCTCACGAGCTCGACTCCCTCGCATAGTACCTCTCCTAAAGCATTAATGGCCGCGACCTACAGCATTACCAGTGTCTGCGCCATGGTAGATCAATTTGCCGTTCGCTCATTTCTAGACAAGGTTCGGAAGATCGGGTAGGCTCGCTCTATGAGCGAGCCTACCAACCATACAGACGGAACGGGTGGACGACGTGCCGCTGCTGCTGGCCCACATGCAACGCCTGGGGCTGCCCACCATCTTGGATGCCCATTTCCCCACGCATAGGAACCACCAGGGGCTAAGCCTGGGCTTCCTGTGTTTGGTCTGGCTGGCCCACATCCTGTCACGCGCCGACCATCGGCTCAATCGCGTGCGTCCCACCGACCTGACGCCCACGACCCTGCGGGTGGACGGCACCACCGCCAGCGGCTATTGGGAGGTGACTGCGGACGGGCTGTTCCAGGTTGGGCACAGCAAAGACCATCGCCCGGATCAGCCCCAGCTGAAGGTCATGCTGGCCACCCTCGACCCGCTGGGCTTGCCGGTGGCGCTGGATGTGCTGCCTGGCCAGCGTAGTGATGGCCGGCTGTACCTGCCGAGCATCGTCCGGGTGCGCACGAGCCTGGCGCGGAGCGGTCTGCTCTACGTGGGCGACAGCACACTGGGCGCACAGGGCACTCGCGCCCACCTCCACCATATACTTACTTCTTGGGAGCTGGCTGCCAGCCTCGCCGGGTGTACAGGCGAGTGAGCACGTCGGACCTTCGAGCGATGACACGCGAGACACTACAAGCAAGTGCAACGCCACAGCTGACCTGGCCAGCAGTGTGCGCCCGCCGCCTGGAGCGCCACCACCTGTTGAGCCCGGCGCCGGCAACACCGCTCGCGGCGGTCGCCACAGCGATCTGCGGCGCCCACGCCCAGATTCTCTCTGCCGCCGAGCTATCGCTCGGGCTGAGGATCTCAGGCGCCACGCGCGCGACCGTGCAACAGGCCCTGTGGGACGAACGTAGCCTGGTCAAGACCTACGGCCCACGCGGCACGGTCCACCTCCTCCCTGCAGCGGAGCTTGGGCTGTGGCTCGGCGCCCTCACCGCGTTGCCGGCTGGCCCGAGCCCCTTCCCCGAGGGCGTACGGCTGAGCGCCGATCAGACTGACGACGTCATCGCAGCGATCGCCGATGCGCTGTCTGAGGCCGAGCTCACCGCCGACGAGCTCACGCGTGCTATTGTCGCCAGAACTGGGGCTTGGGCGGGTGAGCAGACGATGCCGGCGTTCGGCGGGATGTGGCCACGCTGGCGGCAGGTGATGACGTTTGCAGCCTACCGCGGTGCGCTCTGCTTCGGCCCGAACCGTGGCCGCCTGGCCACCTATACCAGCCCACAGCGCTGGGTGTCTGAGCTCAGCCTTGTCGATGGCGAGACCGCGCTGGCCTGGCTGGCCCAGCGCTACCTTCACGCTTACGGGCCGGCGACGCCTCAGCAGTTCGCCCAGTGGCTTGCCGTGCCGGCGAGCTGGGCCACGGCGCTGTTCGAGCGCCTTGGCGCGGCGCTGCAAGCGGTTGAGCTGGAGGGGGAGCGGGCCTGGGTGGCGGCCGGCGACACGGTGATGCCAGATGCAGCGCCGCAGGGCGTGGGGCTGCTGCCCTACTTTGACGCGTATGTGGTGGGCTGCCACCCGCGGGCACGGCTGTTCCCTGGCCCGGCCGCCGGGCGCGCGCTGGCAGGCGGACAAGCTGGCAACTTCCCGGTGCTGCTCGTCAACGGGGTCGTCGCCGGGGTTTGGCAGCAGCGCCGGGCGGGGCGGCGCCTGGCAATCACGGTCGAGCCGCTGCTCGCGCTTAACGCGGCGCAGCGCCGCGAGCTCGACGAGCAAGGAGCGCGCGTCGGAGCCTTCCTCAGCCTCACGCCCGAACTCACTCTCGGCCAGGTCGTCATCGGCCCGCACGCCTGAGGCCAGCAGGGAGGAATGAGGCTGGGACGGCGTCGCGCCAGAACGTCCAGACGCCGTCGCGCAGACGAGAACGCTGCCAATGACGATCCACCTCCGCACCTGCCGAATCCGGAGCATGAAAACGTCATTCCCCTATACAAAGCCGTATTTCCGAGATCGGTCCTGCTTCCTGGCAGATCTAACATTCGAGAATGCGCGATAAGCTCGACTGGAAATCTGGTCAAGCTTATCGCGCAGTAAACCGTAATGGCCTTCTCATCGCCGGCTGCCCCTGGCCGGAGTACTTGTTCAACGCCGTCCCGTTCTACTCGGCCCTGCCCGACTGCCCGACTGCCCGAACGAGCCGGCGAGCGCCCTCGAGCATCGCGAGAACGAGTGCATGCGGCGCTGGCATGCAGACATCCAGCCGGACTAGGCCGTTTCAGAAGACGCTGGCTCCCCATTAGGCGGCCCGTCAGCTTCGTCGCCACGAGGCCGTCTGCTACCTTCGCGGCTCATATCGCATCGCCACCGCCCCCGAGCCGAACTCCAGCCGGCTCACGAGCTTCAAGTCGATATGCTTCGATAGCCCCGCGAACAACGTTGGCCCGTGGCCCGCGAGCCTGGGCTGCACCACGAACTCGTACTCGTCGATCAATCCCAGCTCCGCCAACGCGAGCGGCAGCGTCAGGCCTCCCACGAACAGCCCCTTCCCCGCCTCCTGCTTGAGCTGCTGAACGGCCGTTCCCAGATCCCCGCGCACGAGCTCCGCGTTCCAGTCGACCCGGTCCAGGGTGCTCGACACGACGTACTTCTTTGCCGCGTCGATCGTCCGGGCGAAGGGCTCCATCCAATCGGCCATCCCATCAGGCCGCACTCCCGTCGCCGGCAGCCGCCACGCTGCCTCCATCATTTCATAGGTGACCCGTCCGAAGAGGAGGGCATCGGCCTGCGCGAGCTTCTCAGCCCAGTAGCGATGCAGCGCTTCGTCCGTCGAACCTGCCCGATGATCGCAGCACCCGTCCAATGTGACGTTGATCGAATACCTGAGGGGTCGCATTGCGTAAGACCTCCCATAGTGATAGGGCCGCCTTAGCGCGCGAACTCGGACGTCCGCGTGCCATCAAGCACGTCCCGGTCGCCCGCAGCCCGCATCTGTGGAGGCTCATGGTCAACGCGTTGCCGGCGAGCCGGAACGCTAACGCCCACGGCCTCAGCGGCTCGCGTCGTAGACCAGGTGGCCGCGCACGATGGTGGTCGGGTTCTCCAACCGCAGCGGCTCGGCCAGGCCGCCGGTAGTGAAGCGTTGGAGGTTCTCGACCGAGGCACGTTACACACCCGCACGCGTGAACGTCACATGCGTGACCCCGCTGGGCGAGGAGGTCGCCTCAACCGCATAGTCCTTCTCGAGGCCCTCCAGTCCGTCCCAGAGGCGTACGCCTCGGCCGAGGAGGATCGGGACCACCACGATGTGCATGTGGTCGACGAGCCCGGCGGCAAGGAAGTCACGGACGATGGTGGGGCCTCCGCCGATGCGCACGTCCTGGCCGTCTGCTGCCTCGCGGGCCGCCGCGAGCGCCTCGGCAGGCGAAGCGTCGATGAAGTGGAACGTCGTGCCGCCCTCCATCACGATCGACGGGCGCGAGTGATGGGTGAGGACGAAGACCGGTGTGTGGAACGGCGGGTTCGCACCCCACCAGCCCTTCCACGTCGGGTCCTCGTGCCATCCGGGCGGGCCAAACTTCCCGGCACCCATGATCTCGGCGCCGATCCGAGGAGCGAACATTCGCGCGAAGGCGTCATCAATGCCGCCGGTGCCGCCGGGTTGGCCGAGCATCTCGTGGCCCCACCGCGTGGCGAACATCCATTCGTGCAGCCTTTCACCGGCGTGGCCGAACGGTGCCTCGAGGCGCTGACCTTCGCCGGTGGCGAAACCGTCCAGCGAGAGGGAGAAGTTTTGCACTCGGGCGAGTGACATGGCTCGTGCTCCTTTGATCATCGGGGTTGGGCTTCACATACCAACAGACTCCACGGCACCGGCGAAATCTGGCTGATGGCGCTTCGCGCCGAGGCGAGCCTCATCGCGCTCAGCGCATAGTCGGGACGTAGACGAGTTGCTGCGCGCGTCCGTCGAACAGCCGTGAGTCGACGAGCTCCAGGTCGATATCGGGCAAGCCGGCCAGAATTGGGTCCTCTCCCGACGCCCCGGTGATGATGGGGAACACTATCACCTCCAGCCGGTCCACCAGGCCGGCGGCAAGGAGCGCACGATTCATCGAGATGCTGCCGTGGGAGTACAGCGGGACGGGCGACTCTGCCTTCAGGCGGGGGACGGCGTCGAGCGCGTCCTCCGCGATGAGCGTCGAGTTCGCCCAGGTCAGCGGTTCCTCCAGCGTTCGCGAGATCACGATCTTTCGGGCCGCGCTGAGCGACGCGAAGTTTGGGTCCTCCGCTAGCTGCGCGGCGAAGTGCGCCATCATCCGGTAGGTGTTTGCCCCGAACACCAGCGTCTGATTCGCTCCGCCGAAGAAGGTCCGCGCATGCCACTCACGCAGTTCGGGGCCGTCCTTGCCCCAGTACGCGACAGCGCCTGTGCCAAAGCCGTCCAGGGTTGTGAACAGGTTGACCGTGTACGTCGCCATCAAGCTTGCCTCCGTATCACCGCGTTCGCGCCCGGGATGGGCAGCACCCACTCGTGTTCGATCAGCCAGCGCAGCGCGACCTGCGCCGGGCTTTTGCCATAGGGCTCCCCAATCTCACGCAGCAAGCGCACGACCGGCACCAACGCCTGCAGCCCGTTCCCACGAAAATACGGGAGCCAGCGTCGCAGCCCGCTGGGCCGCACCCCTGGGCCATACTTGCCGCTGAGTGCGCCGCTGGCGAGTGGCTGGTAGGCGATCAGCGTAATGCCCAGCTCACGGCAGGCCTCTAGCACGCCATTGACCTCTGGCTGGCGGTGGAGGAGCGAATACTCAACCTGGTTGGAGGCCAGGGGAATACCCCGCCGGGCCAGCATCGCGTGGGCCATGCGCATTTGCTCAGCCGAGTAGTTACTCACCCCGACCGCCCTGACCTTGCCTGCCTCGACCGCGTCGGCCATCAACTCCATCAGCTGGGGAATCGGAATGCGACGCGAGGGGAAGTGATGCTGATACAGGTCCACGGAGCGGCGCCCCAGGCGCGCGAGACTGGCGTCAAGCGCTTGCGGGAGATGTTCCGCGCGCGACAACGGGTTGGGCGGGAACTTGGTGGCCAGCACAACTGGCTTGTCGCGGGCCAACTCCCCCAGCCGTCGCTCGGAGGCACCAGCGCTATACATCGCCGCCGTGTCGAACAAGGTCACGCCAGCGGCCAGACTGACTTCGACTGCCTGTCGTTCTTCCGCGAAGCCGTGCGCACTGCCATAGGCCAGCTTAGCCGGGTTCAGGCGCGCGAGCCCCGCTGGGTCGCCCCAGGTCATCGCTCCCACCCCGAGCCGCGAGACCTGGAGCTCACTCTTCCCCAACGCCGTGGTGTTCACCGCACGCAGCCCTTCTCGTGGTGCTCAGGAAGGCTTCCCGATCGCTCAGCGCGGAACTATCCGAACCTGATGGGGCCGGCCATCGTCCGGCATACGGTAGCTCGCTCCTGGCCTATCTGAGTCTGCACGGCGCCTGCGCACGCTGCGCTGGCCTGAGAACAAGCCCGCGACGGCGCGCAAGAAGCTGCGGAACCGGCGCTGGCGCCTGCGCCGTGACCGGCAGCACGATCTGATCCAGGGCGACACGCAGCACCGGCGATAGGCGGTCATGCCTGCGCGTGGCCGGGTAACGCACGACGTCCCAGGCTGCCCCCGGCGCGACGGGGTCGCCCTCGTCGAGGCCGCGGAGCTCGAGCTCTGGCTGACAACCGCGCGCGAGCAGTTCCACGCGCTGCACCTGCGAGCGCTGCCTCGGATCGCGCCGCCAAGCCTACCGCAAGGAAATCACCTTCGACGCGCTGGCGGAGATCAGCGGCCGCGACGACGACGACGGCTTCGTGGCTATGGGCGATAGGGGCGGCGCGGCGCGGGCTTGCGGGGAGTGCGCCCGCAGCTAGCTCATCAGGGCTTATGCTCCGTAATCCGCGGTAAGTTTTCTGGCCGAGTTAGCGCGCATTACAAAGCGCTTCACCGCCCGCAAGGGCTACCGGGTGTTGCTACTGGACCGGGCCGGCTTCCCCAGCGACACCCTCTCGACCCACTACATCCACCAGCCCGGCGTAGCCAGCCTGAAGCGCTGGGGCTTGCTCGACCAGATCGCGGCCTCGAACTGCCCGCCGGCACGCCAGATCCGCTTCGATGTCGGCCCCTTCGCCCTCGTGGGCGCGCCGCCCCTAGCGGAAGGCGTCGTCGAAGGGTATGCCCCCAGACGGCGCGTGCTTGACACTATCCTGGTTGAAGCTGCGGTACAGGCCGGCGCTGAGCTGCGCGAGCACGTCACGGTGACCGAGCTGCGCACGGACGGCGACCGGATCACGGGCGTCCGCGGCCACACGAGCGGCGGCGCGCCGGTGAGCGAGGACGCCCGGATCGTGATCGGCGCCGATGGACTCCACTCGCTGGTGGCGCGCCAGGTCCAGGCGCCCGCCTACCAGGAGCGGCCCGCGCGCACCTGCGCCTACTACGCGTACTGGAGCGATGTCCCCGTCGAGGGCGCGGAGCTGTATCCGCGCCCCGA
>JAAXUL010001203.1 GCA_013336035.1 Chloroflexales bacterium | reverse complement strand
CCAGGATCGAGGCCATCTACCTCGACCTCTCCGCCTGCGAGTACATGGACTCGACCTTCCTGGGCTTCATCGTCGGCGCCCAGAAGCGCTTCGCCAAGACCGGCGAGGGCGAGGCGGGCGGGCGCAGGTCCCTGGTCCTCCTCGGCGTCAACGAGGCATGCATGGGGCTGCTCCGCACGATCGGCATCCTCGGCCTGGTCCGGGTCTCGGAGGAGCAGGTCCCCTTCCCCGCCGAGCTCGAGCTCAGCCCTGTCGAGGCGCGCCCGGCCGAGCTGGCCTGGCTCTTCAAAGACGGCGCCGAGGCCGTCGAGCGCCTGCGCTTCCGCTGGCGCGGCGAGAGCGGGAGCATCCTGCTGGTGACCAGCACGGTGCGGCGCGCCCACCACAACCCCCAGGGCTGCTTCACCGCCTACGGCCTTTCGGTTGACCGCAGCTACACCCACTTTGCCGGCGTCGATCTGCCGGTGCGCGTGCTCGACCTGCGCTCGCCCGGCGCGAGCGTGCCGCTCACGGCCCGCTACTGGTTCCAGTCGGCCACGCGCGTCACCGACGACTATGGCGCGCGCTTCTGGGCCGACGTCACCCTCAACCCGCAGCGCTGGGTGCTGGTAAGCATCCTCTTCGATCGCGCGGTTGGCCCAGGCGCCGCCGCCGATGTCGACGCCCTCTCTCGTGTGCTCCAGGCCGAGGTGGCCCGGCAGCTGAGCCCGAGCTATGCGCGCTAGCTGACAGCCAGAAGGGCGGCGGGCAGCAGCCCCAGCCGCTCGAGACGTGGAAGGAGCCTCCGGTGCGACGTCTCTTGCGACCTAGCGCCCTGGCCAAGGGGCTGTTCTGGGGCTGGCACGTGATCTTTCTGGCCTTTATGCTGCTGGGCTTTGCCCCGCTGATGCTGGGCCAGCTGCTCGACGCGGTGCGGGCCAAGCAGGTGCCGGCCAGCTTTCTGCTCTACGCGGCTCTGCTGATCGTGATCCCCGTGGCCATGGCAGGCCTGGGGATCTGGCTGCGCAAGGACGCCGGCCGCCTCTTTATGCTCGCCTACGGCGTCGAGGGGCCGCTGATGCTGCTGCTGGCCGTGCGCTTCTTCATCGTGCGCGACGCCACCCCCACGATGTGGCTCCTGCTTGGCGTAGCCGGCGTCGGCCTGCTGGCGCTGCTCTGGGATCTGCTGGACAAGGGGGCCGCGGGCCGTGGGCTGCCCCTGCGCATCCTGCGCGCGGCGGGCCTCAGCCTGCTCGTGGCCGTGGGGCTCTACGCCAGCCTGTGGTTCGCCTTCTACGCCGTGCCGCTGGCGTCGTACCTGCTGCGCAGCCTCGAGTACACCTTCCTCCACCCCCTCGACGTGCTGCGCAGCCTCTGGCAGACGCTGACTAGCAATCCGATCTGGCTGCCCTTTCAGCTGCTCGCGATGGTCCTCTGGGTCTTCACGGCCGCGCTGCTGGTCGGGGTGCCGCTGGCCCTGCCGATCATCTACACCCGGCGCTGGCTGCGCGCCCTGCGCGACCTCGCGGGCCCCCAGACGCGGGCCGAGGGGGTCGGCGATATGGGCGGCCCCGCCCCCGCCGGCCTGGCGCTGGCCATCGCCGTCCCCGCCGTGGTGCTCACGCTGGCCGGCGGCGCCTTCGCCCTGAGCCTGGGCCAGCCCCAGCACGCCGCCTTCGCCCTGCTGTCACGGCCAGCCGCCTCGGCGGCCGAGCGCGACGCGCTGCTCGCGCGGGCCGGCCAGATCCGCGCCGGCCTGTTGAACGCCTACCTGGCGCCGCAGCGCTACATCAGCACGGCGGGCGGCGTCGAGCACGTCAGTGGCATCTACCGCGACGCGCTGAGTCTGAACCCCGAGCAGGCCGCTCAGGTGCAGCGACTCTACGAGGGCGTTGCCCGGCCGATCCTCTACGAGCCGGCAGCCCCGCCCGAGGGCGACGCCGGCGGCCGCGCCACGCTCGAGGTCGACCAGGCCCGCGCCGCCGAGCTGTACGAGAGCTTCTTCGACCAGCCGATCAGCGACGCCGAGCGGCCGGCGATCGTGCGCGCGGTGCGCTCGACCTGGTCGCTCGACCAGGCCTCCACCGCCTGGCAGCTGGTCGACGATCGCGAGATCCACCTGCTGCGCCAGGAGCTGAGCGTCGCCGAGCACGGCGACTGGGCCGAGGTCGAGCTGTACGAGGTCTACCAGAACCAGACCAGCCAGCAGCAGGAGGTGGTCTACTATTTCAGCCTGCCCGAGTCGGCGGTGCTCACCGGCCTCTGGCTCGGCAACGGCCCCGAGCGCGAGCAGCGCTTTGTCTACCAGGTGGCCCCGCGCGGCGCGGCCCAGGCCGTGTACCAGAGCGAGGTGCGGCGCAGCGTTGACCCGGCCCTGCTCGAGCAGATCGGGCCGCGCCAGTACCGGCTGCGCGTCTTCCCGGTGCAGCAGCGCGGCTGGCGCTGGCAGGAGGACAACGCCGGCACGGTCCTGGAAGACGGGCCGCCCCTGCATATGTGGCTGCGCTGGCAGGTGCTGGCCGACAACGGCGCCTGGCCGATGCCGCGCCTGGCTGAGCTGCGCAACGTCTACTGGGACGAGGGCACCGAGCGCGTGCTGAACGGCACGCCGATGGCCGTCGCCGCGGACGCCTGGCTGCCCGCGAGCGTGCCGGCGTCGGCGGCGCCCGCGCCGCGCGAGCACTACGTGGCACTC
>JAAXUL010000408.1 GCA_013336035.1 Chloroflexales bacterium | reverse complement strand
GAGGTTCTGGCCCAGGCGGTGCTTTGCGTCCGTCAGATCGACAAACTTCAGCAGCTCGTCCATGCGGCGCCTCACCTGGCCGCTCGGCATGCCGTAGAGCGAGGCGACGAAGGCGGCGTTCTCGGCCACGCTCAGGCGCGGGTAGAGCACGAACTGCTGGGGGATGTAGCCGATCTGCTCGCGGTCCTCGGCGGTGAAGGCCGTGGGCACGCGCCCCAGCGTCTCGATCTTGCCCTTCTGAGGGGCGAGCAGGCCGAGGGCCACGCGGCAGGTGGTGGTCTTGCCGCAGCCCGAGGGGCCGATCATGCCGAGGATTGTCCCCTGGGGGACACTGTAGTTCTGGTCGAAGATCCCGGCGCCGTTGCCGAAGTCGACCTCGACCCCCTGCGAGTTGATGGTGAGGTTCCTGCTGGTCATAGCATATGCTCCCAGTGGGCTGTACGCCGTATAGCAGGTGCGCCCACAAGCGGTGCCCACGGGTATTGACGCCCGCCGATTCCCAAAGTCACAGGTGACAAAGGCCACAGCCACAACGTGCAACTATCATACACGGATATCGGGTATCTTAGAAGATATCCTAAGTGAGAGCTATAATCAGCTCATCTTAACAGTACCTATCCCTTGGCATTGCCATATCCTTGCCAAGGTGCAGAGGAGACACCCATGCAGCTGATCCAGAGACCCTGCACGTCCACGCGGGCCTGGCTGCGATCGGGGTGTCGGCTAACCCTGCTCCTGGTCACGCTTCTCGCGTTGGCGGCAACTGGGCCGGCCCGCACTATCGCCGGGGCCACCGGTGCACAGCCAGATCCCCCTTTCCTGGTGCGAGACTTTAGCCCGGCCCCCTATCAGCCGGGATTCTGGGCTGACGAGGAGTCTGTGGAGGTCAATGGGACGTTCTTCTTCTCGGGCTGGGATGATCATAGCGGCAATGAGCTCTGGAAGAGCGATGGGACAGCTGCGGGCACCGTGCTCGTCAGGGATATATTCCCAGGCAGCGGCGATTCGGCGCCCTTCAACCTGACCAACTTCAACGAGACACTGTTTTTCTTCGCGAGTGATAGCAGCAGGGGTGTCGAGCTGTGGAAGAGCGACGGCACGGAGACTGGCACTACGTTGGTGCGCGATATAAGGCCTGGCACGGCTAGCTCAGCCTCCTTGAATGATCGAGCCTCATGGCTTCAGGTGGTAAACGGCACGCTGTTCTTCGTGGCCGATGATGGCATCCATGGCAAGGATCTCTGGCGCAGTGATGGCACATGGGCCGGGACTAGCATGGCTATTGATCTGCCCTCTGGACCAGATGGCCAGGGCCCCGGAGAGCTGACCAACGTCAATGGAACGTTGTTCTTCCGGACAGAATCCTTGCTCTGGAAGAGCGATGGTACGGCGGAAGGTACGGTTCAGCTCCCGATTGGCGGCTCTGACCTGACTGCGGTTGGGGAATACCTGTTTTTCAACTGCTCTACAGCGAAAGGTACTAGTCTCTGTAGAAGCGACGGTACACCCGCTGGCACCATCCCACTTGTGACTCTTGAGGTCTTCGCCAGTTACCTCACGGATTTTAACGGCAGGCTTGCGTTTGTCAGCGGTGGCCAACTTTGGCGCAGCGATGGCACGCCCGCCAGCACGGTGATGATCGAGGACTTCACTAGCAGTGCGATCGAGCCTACGCACTTGACCACGGTGGGCACATCGTTGTTCTTCCTGGCCCGCGATACCACTACCGTTTACTTCACGTGGAAAAGCATATGGAAGAGCGATGGGACGCCGGACGGCACGGTGAAGGTTGCCGACCTCCCCGCCGTGCCGACACCCGAGCTGGTTGGTACCACTCCGACCGTCAGTACTGGGAGCAGCGACGGGCTGTTCATGGTCATCATCCTCGCACAGCTCTGGTCGAGCGACGGAACCGCAGATGGCACACTATTATTGTTTGACGCTGCTTCCCCCCCTTTGACCGCAGTTCAAGGAGGCTGGTACTTTCGAAGTGGTTTGTATAGAGATATGTCGCTGATGAGAACCAATGGCACCCCTGAGGGGACCATTACAGTGAAAGCCAATGTAGCTGAATCTAACCCTCTTAATGGGTGGATGGTCGAGGCGAAGGGCGTAGGCGGCTCTCTGTTTTATACCTGGAGTGATGAGTACAGTTTCTGGGAGCTCTGGCGGAGTGACGGCACCGCTTCCGGCACAGTGCTGCTCAAAGAAGAATCGGGTGATAATCGTGGTTATTACTTAAGGATCGAGAATCTAACCCCATTCAATAGTACTCTATTCTTCCTGGATAGACAAGGTGCCTGGAAGAGTGACGGTACTGCGACAGGGACCGTGCTGGTTAAGGGAGATAGTTGGTATGGCTGTGTGCGTGACATGGAGAACATCAGCGGCAAATTGTTCTTCACGAATTGTGCCGAGGTGTGGCAGAGTGATGGTACCGCTGACGGCACTGTACTGTTCTGTCGGATAAAAGCAGAGCAGCTTACTGATGTGGGTGGGACGCTATTCTTTGCTGAGGGGAATAGCATAGAGTGGACGTTTGATACTAATGTATCGATTGGTAAGTGCGATGGTTCCGTGGATGGTGCTATCTTGCTGGGGGATTTCCCTCGTGATTTTCGAGAGGTTTACCATGGATATCGCTTTCTTTATCCGATCCGTAATCTAGTTGCAGCGGGCGGAACCCTGTTCTTTTCCACCTTTTATACTAATCCTACTAGTGGTATCTCAGGGCTCTGGCGCAGTGATGGCACACCTGATGGCACCATTCTGCTCACCACGGGCGTTTCCATCAATCTAACTGCGGTCGGCGGCACTCTCTTCTTTACTATGGATGATGGAATAAGCGGGATGGAGTTGTGGAAAAGCGATGGCACACCTAATGGCACGGTGCGTGTCAAGGACATCTTTCCCGGGGCCTGGGGCTCGAATCCACATGCACTCACGGCGGTCGATGAGATCCTCTTCTTCGCAGCAGATGACGGCCGTCACGGCGTCGAGCTCTGGCGCAGCGACGGCACTCCCGGCGGCACACTAATGGTGGCTGAGCTCATGCCTGGCCCTGACGACGCTGCGCCGGCGGAGTTGACTAGCGCCAGTGGGGTGTTGCGCTTCAGCGCATGGAGATCGGGCAGTGGCGTCGAGCTCTGGGAGAGCGACGGGACAGCGGCTGGCACCCGAATGGTCCAAGACATTGCGCCGGGCTCCCAAAGCTCGAATCCGTCAAAGCTTACCGCTACCGACAACTTGCTCTACTTCATAGCCAACGATGGCAGCGCGGGCCTGGGGTTGTGGGCCTCACCGCTGACCCTGGCAAGCCGCCCCTTCCGTGCGATCACCGTCGGGGTACGCGCCCTGATTCAGGCCGAGGACTACGATCGCGGCGGCGAGGGATTGGCCTATCATGACAGCGATGTTGTCAATCATTCCGGTCTATATCGGAATGGAGGCGTGGATCTCCGGGGGTCTGGCGATGGGTCTGATAGTTATGAAATTACCCATACCCAGGCGGACGAGTGGCTCAACTACACGGTGGACATCGCCAGCACGCAGACCTATACCCTTGAGGCTCGGCTAGCGGCGCAGGGGTCAGGTGGGGTCTTTCATATCATGGTGGATGGGGCGGATCTGACCGGGCTGTTGCAGGTGCCGGACACAGGCGGCTGGGATAGCTGGCAGACGATCCGCAGACCTGGGCTGCTGCTGGAGGCAGGCCGTCATACGCTCAGCCTGGTTCTGGATGCAGAGGGCTCGAGCGGGTACGTGGGCGACTTCAACTGGCTTGCCCTGGATGCGGCGACAGAGCGGGTGTACATGCCTGTCATTCGGCAATGATCACGCCTCGGCCTGCGCGGCCAGGCCCTCGCGGTCGACGATGGCGATCGTGCCGCGCGCGACGGTGATCAGGCCGAGGGACTCGAAGGTTTTCAGGGTGCGGCCGACCATCTCGCGGACGGTGCCAAGGCGGGCGGCCATCTCGGCCTGGGTGAGCGGGGGGGCCGGCTCGCCGCGGTCGGCGGCCTCGGCCTGGGTGAGCAGCAGGCGGGCCACGCGCCCCTGGACCGTGTGCAGGGCCAGGTCGTCGACCAGGGCCACCAGTCGCCGCAGGAAGCGCCCCGCGTCGGCCAGGAGGGCCATGGCCAGGTCGGGGGTGCGCCGCGTCAGGTCGCGCAGGGCCACGGCGGGCAGCAGCAGCAGATCGGTGTCGGTGAGGCAGATAGCCGTGGCTGGCGATGGGCCGCCGTCAAAGATCGGCACCAGGTTGAAGTGGTTGCCGGCCTCGATCACCGTCAGCACCTGCTCGCGGCCGGCGGGCGACTCGCGCACAATCTTCACCCGCCCGGCCACGACGATAAAGAGGCCGTGGGCCTCCTCGCCCGCCAGGAAGAGCACGGTGCCGGCGGGGCGACGCAGGCGCACCCCGATCGCGGCGACGGCCGCAACAACCGCCTCGCTCTGGTCGCTGAGGAAGCTCAGGCTGCTCAAAAATGCTCGGTCGGCTGGCATATGGTTATTGTACCAGACGCGCAGGCAAGCTTCGCCTTGCTGGCCCGCATGTGAAAAAGGTCGCAGCGTGGGCCCGGGCAAGCGAGTACGCTCTACCTGATAGCCAAGGAGGTGGCGATGGATTTGCCCCAGATTGCGCTCCCGATCATCGACCTGGTCCGCTGCAATGGCTGTGGGCTGTGCGCCCAGCTCTGCCCTACCCGCGCGGTAGAGCTGCGCGGCGGCAAGGCCCGCGTGGTCAGGCCCGCTGACTGCACCTACTGCGAGGTCTGCGAGTCGTACTGCCCCGAGGGCGCGATTGGGCGGCCCTTCGAGATCGTGTTCGCGCCGCCCGCCCGCACGCTGGGCTGAGCGCGTGGGCGGCGGCGCCGCCGGCCCTCTTTTCGCATATACTGGGCAAGGCTGCCCCGCGAGCCTGGTCGGCGGGGGCGGCCTCGATGCCGACCACGCATAAGCTGGGCTTGCTATGAACCGCTTTGTTATCGCGCTCGCGCTCTGCCTCCTGGCCCTCGGCGGCTGCGCCGTCGTCGCCCCACCACCGGCCCAGGGTGAGCTCACGATCACGCTAGACACCGAGCCGGCGCGGCCTGTGGCCGGCTCGGCCGCCACCCTGGCGATCACGGCGGCCAGCGGCGGGCAGCCCCTCCTCGGGGCCCGTGTGCTGGTGGTGCGCCGCATCCTCGGGGTCGATCACCCGGGCGATGACATCATCTTCGAGAGCGACGAGCAGGGCGGGGGGCGCTACGCCGCCACCACCACCTTCGCCGAGGGCGGCCGCTGGGATGTGCAGGTGGTTGTCACCCCATCCACCGGCGAGGCGCACACTGCCACCTTCGTCGTTGAGGTCGCGCAGCCGTAGGCCGCGGTTAGCCTGTAACCTCTACGCTCCCCGCCGCATCCAACCCTGGGCGCGTGAAAAAGGCGCGCCCCGGCCCGCCGTGGGCCGACCGCAGCACCACGACGAGGATACTATGCCACTGTACGAGTACCACTGCCAGGAGTGCGGCGAGCGCTTTGAGAAGCTGCTGCGTATGAGCGACGATGCGAAGGCCGTGCGCTGCCCCGCCTGCGCAGGCGCGAGCGTCGAGCGACTCCTCTCTAGCTTTGCGACGAGCGGCAAGCAGAGCGGGGCCTCATCGGCGGCCAGCTGTGGCCCCGTTGGCTGAGGGATCAGGCCGCCCCGGCCGTGAGCCGGGGATCAGTAAAAGCAGCGCCCCTTCTCGCCGGGGAGAAGGGGCGCTTGCATGGTCAGGTTGGTGGGCCCTACAAGGCGACGGTGAGGATGGGCCCTACCGCAAGCCCCGCCACGCCCTCGTCGGGCAGCACGACCGTGGCCATAATCCGGTAGCGGCCTACAGCAGGCAGGTCGAACTCTGTTGTGCATGTGTACTGGTCGACAAAAGGCTTCGTCTGCCCCCACTCTGTCCCCAGCATATGCTGCTCGCCCGTGTGCAGGTCGTAGCCCAGGAACTGGACGATGTAGGGCGACCCGCGGATCGTCGCCTGGATGCCGGCCTCGTCGACTACAGAGAAGCTGATCTGGCCCCTCAGTCGCCTCACAGTGCTCTGCCCTGACCGCAGCCCGAGGCCGGCCGCCGCTTGGGCCGCCACCTCGATGAGATAGATCTCGCCAAGGGACAGGCTTGCGCCACTCTCGGCGATCTCTGGCGGCTGCGACGTGTCGGGCTCGGCGAGCTTTGCCGCGACCTCCTCCCTCTGATCCTCGAGGCTGTCGTCGCCGTACTTCGGGCCCTCGAGGCTATTGTCGCCGTACTTCGGGCCCTCGAGGCTATCGTCGCCGTAGGCGGGCAGATCGGCCGCCGGCCGTCCGGGCGGGTCGATAATGGTGTCGGCCTCGGGCAGATCGCCCTGAATGCGCATCCAGCTCACCAGGTGGGCGTCGGCGATCCCGGGCCACTCGCTGGTGGCGTCCGACTCATTATGGTAGGCGCGCGTGCGCCAGTGCAGGCCGTCGCCGTTAGCCTCCATATACTCGAACGTCACATCAAACGCTGCGCGCTCGTGCCAGGGCGGCTGCTCGTCGCCTTGGGCCTCCCCACCATCATGGCCACCCGCGTCGAAGCCGTGGCTCTCGTCATGATCCTGGCCTATCGCCCGCTCCTGCTCCTTGCTGGGCCGCTCGCGAGAGCGAGCCCTCTGCTTGTTGTTCGCAGGCATGCTCACATCCTTTCAGCTCCGATATGGATGTACGGAGGTCGCCTGGGGCGGGATGGCCCGCCCCTCCGCTCACTGGGGCTGATAGTCCCCGGCGAGGGTGCGCACGGTGATGCCGCCAACCTCGTCGGGCAGCGCGGGCGGCTGGACGCCGGGGCGCAGGTGGACCCGTAGCACCGGCAGCGCGCTCGAGCCCTTGGGGTCCAGGCCAATATCGATCATCGCGACGGCGGGGTGCGCCAGCACCTGGGCCGCCAGATGGTCACGCGCCGCGCGGGCCTGCTCCCACCAGGCGCTATCAGGGATGCTCACAGCTAGCCCTCCTCGTGGTGGTGACTATCCTCGTTCGGCCTCTCGGGGCCAAAGCCGTGTTCGGCAAGCAGGCCGGCCCGTTCGATCGCCGCCACCAGGTGCGGGCTGAGCTGCGGCTCGTCGGCCTCGAGCGCGGCCGGGTGCGGCGTAGCCGGCGCCGCCCGCCAGCTTGGCGGGGCCACCGTCTCGCGCGCTGGCGCCAGGG
>JAAXUL010001202.1 GCA_013336035.1 Chloroflexales bacterium | reverse complement strand
TGCCATACTGCGCCGGGGCCGTAAACGGCCCGGCTAGCGGTGCGAAGGCCGCTACAGCGGCCTGCCGGAGCCGGCGCAGGCCGGCTTCGTAGCTGTAGCCCGCCGGTTTGCCGGCCAGGCGTGAGGGGCAGAGCGACTTTGCATCAGCCCCATCCGCGCGCCCGCCAGCGTTGACGCTCACCTGTGGCTATGCTATACTCCGCCGCGTAACAGGTTGTTCGAGCGAGACACGCCACCATGCTTAGCCAGACGCACAGGGTGAAGGTCCAGCGAGCGCGACGAACCGACGCCGGCGAGCCCGGCATCGTCCGTCGTCGTCCCCGTACCCAGCCGGCCGTGCGCCCCGGCTAGCCGCGCTTGTCCGCCGTAAGGTCGCAGGCCAGCTTTGCCAGAGGGCAGGCTGGCCCATTATTTTGTCCGGGCGCAGAATGCTTGCTGCGCCCTTAGCGGGAGCACTAGGCTATGGCGAAGGGCGATGCGAAGAAGGTTGTGCTTGCCTACTCGGGCGGCCTCGATACGTCGGTGATCGTGCCGTGGCTCCGCGAGAACTACGGCTGTGAGGTGATCTGCTTCTGCGCCGACCTCGGCCAGGCCGAGGAGCTCGAGGGCCTCGAGGCCAAGGCGCTGCAGAGCGGGGCCAGCAAGCTGATCGTGCACGACATGCGCGAGGAGTTCATCCGCGACTATATCCTGCCGACGATGCAGGCCGGCGCCATCTACGAGCGCAAGTACCTGCTCGGCACCTCGTTCGCCCGGCCGATCATCGCCAAGCACCAGGTCGAGGTGGCCGAGGCCGAGGGCGCCGACGCCGTCGCCCACGGCGCCACGGGCAAGGGCAACGACCAGGTGCGCTTCGAGCTGACCTTCTTCGCGCTCAACCCGCGCCTGAAGATCATCGCCCCCTGGCGCGAGTGGAGCATCCGCAGCCGCCAGGACGCCATCGACTACGCCGCCGAGTACAACGTCCCCGTCACCGCCACCGCCGAGAAGATCTACAGCCGCGACCGCAACCTCTGGCACCTCAGCCACGAGGGCGGCGTGCTCGAGGACCCCTGGAACGAGCCCGAGGAGGACATGTTCCAGCTGAGCGTGAGCCCGCAGGCCGCCCCCGACGAGCCCGAGGAGCTGACGCTGGACTTCGAGCAGGGCACGCCCGTCGCCGTCAACGGCGAGCGCCTGGGCCTGGTCGAGCTGGTCGACCGCCTGAACATAATCGGCGGCCGCAACGCCATCGGCCGCGTTGACCTGGTCGAGAACCGCCTGGTCGGCATGAAGAGCCACGGCGTCTACGAGACCCCCGGCGGCACCATCCTCTACACCGCCCACCGCGAGCTCGAGAGCATCGTGCTCGACAAAGAGACCCTGCGGGCCAAAGACCGCATCGCGATCGACTACGCCGACCTGGTCTATAACGGCCGCTGGTTCACGCCCGTGCGCGTGGCCTACGACGCCTTCGTGCGCGAGACCCAGCGCACCATGACCGGCGAGGTGCGCATGAAGCTCTACAAGGGCAACCTCATCGTCGTCGGCCGCCGCTCGCCCCACTCGCTCTACAACGAGGACCTGGCCACCTTCGGCCCCGACATGGTCTACAACCAGAAGGACGCCGAGGCCTTCATCAAGCTCTACGGGCTTGGCATCAAGGTGCAGGCCCTGACAAAGTAGCCAGGCTCACACGGGCCTGGCCCTCAAGTATAGGGAGCTATGACACACCTCTACCTTATCCGCCACGGCGAGGCCTGGGCCAATGTCCAGCCCGTCGTGGCGGGCATGCGGGGCGACAAGGGCCTGACGCCGCGCGGCGTCGCCCAGGCCGAGCGGCTGCGCGACCGCCTGGCCACGGGCGAGCTGCGGGCCGAGGTGCTGATCGCCAGCACCCTGCCCCGCGCGCGCCAGACGGCCGAGATCATCCAGCCCGCCCTGGGGCTGCCGATCAGCTTCGACGAGGAGGTCCAGGAGCTGCGGATCGGCGAGGCCGACGGCATGAGCAACCAGGCGGCCTGGGCGAAGTATGGCGTGCCCGACTTCGACGCCCAGCCTCTGCGCCGGATCGCCCCCGGCGGCGAGAGCTGGGGCGAGTTTATGCTGCGCGTCGGCCGGGCGCTGACCCGCATCGCCGATGAGCACGCCGGCAAGTCGGTCGTGGTCGTCTGCCACGGCGGCGTGATCGACGGCGCCTTCATCCACTTCTTCCAGATGCCGTCGCTGGTGCTGCCCCCCACCGACTTCCACACCCGCAACACCAGCATCTCGCACTGGGAGCGGCTGGAGCGGCGCGGGCGCCAGCTCTGGCGCCTGAACAGCTATAACGATATCGCCCACCTCCAGGACATCGGCGCCAGCGAGTCGCTCCGCTGGGAGGACACGACTCACCCGGCCTCGCCGGTGCCGACGGAGGAGTAGCTATGACACACTCATTCCTCGACGAGGGCCACGCCACCGTCCCCCTCGGCTGGCGGGCGGCGACGTGGGCCTGCGGGATCAAGTACAAGGATCGGGACGACCTGGCCCTGCTGGTGAGCGACAGGCCATGCAGCGCGGCGGCGGTCTTCACCACCAACAGGGTCAAGGCGGCGCCGGTGCTCTATGACATGGCCCTGCTAGGCCGCAACGCCGCCGGCCTGCGGGCCGTGGTCGTCAACGCCGGCAACGCCAACGCCTGCACCGGGCCCGACGGCG
>JAAXUL010000407.1 GCA_013336035.1 Chloroflexales bacterium | reverse complement strand
GGCGTCCTGGCTTTATCCGCTTGTTAGTGACCAAGACCGCGGCATTTTTGAACTGGTGAACAAACACCAGGCTTCACAAAGCGCGAACAGCCTGCTCCTGCCGGCTCTCGGCGTGTGCCTTGAGCCCTGTGACGAACTGCTGGAAGGGTTCCGTCATATCGGGGAGACTGGGAGCAATCATGCCGAGCAGCAGGCCGCTGAACTCCTCCCGCAGCGTGAACGCGACCGGCCCGTCTGCCTGTGCTGCCAGGGTGAACGAGCGCTCGCCCTTGAAGAGCCCGAACGGCATGCCACTGGCCCACACCATGCGCTTGCCCGGCAGAAACTCCGTCACGGTCACTGGGAAGGCCCGGCCAGGCGCGACCTTGGTATAGATCACCAGCTTCGCGCCAGGCGCGATCTGGCCCTCGATCCGCTCCGCATACGGGTCCCACTCAGGGTAGCGCGCTGCATCAGTGAGGATGGCCCAGATCACGTCCGGCGCGGCCGCGATGGTGGTCGTCGCGTTCCAGGCTTTCACGTCGCTCTCCTTGTCAGACGTCTTCGGCGGTCATACAGGATGCACCATAGGCTGGCAGCACAACCCCCCAACTGGCGTCGTAGATCGCACTGTTACGGGACCAGAGTGCGCCGAGCAGTTCGGGCCCGCGATGGGTCACCGCAACGCGTGTCCGGCTGTCGCCGAGGTCCGTGAAGTGCACATCGACACGGCTGGGCTGCTCACGGCTGCTCCCAAGGTACCAGTGATAGGCCAGATGGCGGGGCGGATCCCAGGCGATCACCTGTCCCCACTCATACTCGAGCCCCTCGGGCGTCTGCTCATACAGTCTCCCGCCCGTCCAGGGCTCGATCGTCACGGTGATGTCGGGGTTCCCGCTACGCGAGTGAGACCGGGGCCACCAGCGGTTCAGCTCGGCGGTAAAGATCTGGAACGCCCTGGCCATTATGCAAGGCACGACAATGGAACGCTCAACGGACTCATGGGTCACGCGTTGCTCCTGCTTCGGCTTCCACGACCCGTTGGAAGCTGGCGAGCGCATCGTCCCAGAATTGCTCGACATAGGTACGAGCGACGGCAAAGCCGGCACCACGGAGCTGAAAGATGTTCGCCGTACCGCGCTCGGTGTATTCGACGAGCCCGGCCGCCTGGAGTTGGCGCAGGTGCTTGGAGACCGCGGGACGGCTAATCGGGAGCCGGTCGGCGATCTCGCCAACGGCCAGCGGAGCCTCGCGCAGCAAGGCCAGGATCTGGCGACGGGTGGGGTGCCCGAGCGCGTCAAGCACGCGCTCAGTCTCTCGAGCATTGGTAACCACAGAGTTACTATACGATCGCAAGCGCCGGGTTGTCAAGCGCACAGCAGGATTCCTCAGCGCCCGCTTCGTTGGACGCCAGGATGGGGAGGGCCAGGATGGGGAGGGCGAGGACGACATCCACGCAGCCCGCAAGCTTGGCGATGGCCCGGCCATCGCCATGGCGCCAGTGCCCCTGGCCGTCCGTCTGCAACCGCAGCGCTCGGGTGGCGCGCTCCGTCATAACTGCCAGCTCGGCATCGTGGAGCCGCCACGATTTGTCCCAGGTGAGGCGATAGGTGAGCCGGAACGGACCGTGAGCCTCGTCGAACGCGAGGACGACGCTGTCGGCCACGCCCTCGGCCAGGAGCAGATACTCCAGGCCCACACCCTCCCGGTCCTTGTTCCACAGGGGCGTCCAGCAGATCGTACGGTGCCATGCATGCACCATCGAGACTCCTTTCGTTCTGTCGCCCAACGCTCGGCGTCAGCCGCGCCCCTGGCAGCACGGTGCAGCGAGAGAGCAGGCGGGAAGGAGCAGGTCCTGACGTCTGCTCCTGGTCGGAGATCTGGGTGAAGGCTTTGTGCTCACGCTCGACGGTCAGGGTAATCCCCCGCCTGAAGTGAGCGCAGGAGTTTACCATCCTGCGGCCTGGTGAGGCCTCGGCTGGGGTTATTCCTCGCGATCGCTCTCCTGGTTCGTCACGTGTGGATCCCTGGGATCGCCCCAGATCGACCTCATGGTCCAGGCGTCGAGTGCGAGCAGCGCGGCCGGCGCGTGCTCGGCAAAGGCGGTCACGGCAGTGCTATCCGCACGGCTCGGGTAGATCCGGCTGGTGATCGCGACCTGCTCGTTGGCGAACACTTCGATCACCGAGCGGTCGAGAAAGAGGTGCAGCCGCAGTGGCTCGCCATCCCGCAGGGTTAGGGGGGCGACATGGGTGGTGCGATCCGTCTCGTGGTCGAGGCTGGAGTGGGTTCGATCGAGGCTCAGCTGCTGCTGACGGGGGTCGTAGCGGATCCGTGTCTCCTCGCTGCCGTCGGGCGCCCGGCGTACCGCCAGGCCGACCACGCCCTGCGGGCCGGGGCGCAGCTCGGCGATAATCTCCAGCGCATCGCCGCGCAGCTCGTCAAGCGGGGTGAGCCGGCCTGGAGGCAGGGTGCGCGCCGCTACCCGGCGATGCTCGCGCCGTAGCGCGGCGAGCTCGGGCAGTGGGGCCGTAAGGACCGTCCCGTCGGCGTGCAGGCGCAGCTCGCGCGGCAGCGACAGCGCCCCCGACCAGCCCCGAGTCAGCTGCGCCGCGCCGCTGCAGCCCTCCTGGAGCCAGCCGAAGACGATCCGGCGCCCCTGCCGGTCGCGGAACGACTGCGGCGCGTAGAAGTGACGGTCGCCATAGTCCAGCTTGGCGAGCCGCTGCGGCGTTAAGCGCTGTCCGGCGTAGCGCCCGCTCATGGCGACCGTGTAGTGGAGCATGTGGTGGTCCCAGACTGAGACGATCAGCACATGCCGATCGCCGAGGGGGAAGAAGTCGGGGCACTCCCACATCGAGCCCGTCCAGACCGGCGTCGTCTGGTGCCGATCACCACTGTAGAGGGGGTGGAGGTACTCCCAGCGCCGCAGGTCTGGTGAGCGGTAGAGCAGGGCGGCTCCGCCGCCGCCGTGCAGGCCGGCGCCCATCAGCATGCGCCAGCCATCGGCCTCGCGCCAGACGCAGTGGTCGCGGTAGGCCACCAGGTCGAGGCCGGGGGGAGGGCCGGGGATCACCGGGTTGCCGGCGAACTTCGTCCAGCTCAGCAGGCCGTCGGCGCTCGTCGCCAGACAGGCCCGCTGCCCGGCGGCGCTGGCGCCAGAGTAGATGATGGTCGGCACGCCGCCATCGTCCACCGCGACCCCCGACCAGCAGCCGTCGGCGTCGGGGCTGTCGGGGGTCGGGGCAAGGGCAATCGGCAGGCGGCGCCAGTGCACCAGGTCATCGCTCACCAGGTGGTCCCAGTGGATGCTGGCGTGGAAGGCGCCGTGCGGGTTGTGCTGGTAGAACAGGTGGACCTGCTCGCCCCACTGGATCAGGCCGTTCGGGTCATTCAGCCAGCCGCTCCGCGGGGTGATGTGATAGATCGGACGCTGGGGGTCACCGGGGTCCCCATGCTGATGAGTCTCGCCGCTCATGCTGCTCCTCGGTTCAGCCCTTCAGCCCGGAGGTGGCGATGCTCTGCACAAACGAGCGCTGGAAGGCCAGGAAGAAGGCCAGGATGGGCAGGGTGATCAGGGTCGCGTAGGCCATGATCTCGCCCCACTCCGTGTCCTGCTGGAAGAAGTACTGCATTCCCACCAGCACCGGGCGGATCTCCTCGCTCTGCACCGTCATGATCGGCCAGAGGAAGCTGTTCCAGCTCGAGAGGAAGGTCAGGATGGCCACGGTGGCGAAGACCGGCCCCGAGATTGGCACGATGACGCTGGTGTAGATCCGCCAGCGCCCGGCGCCGTCGATCGTCGCCGCCTCATCCAGCTCGCGTGGGATATCCTGGAAGAACTGGTAGAACAGGAAGATCGAGAAGGCGCTCACCAGGAAGGGCACGATCTGCACGTGGTAGGTGTTCAGCCAGCCCGGGGTCATGTGTAGGCCGCCCTCGAACGAGAGGCTGGGCAGCTTGCTCACCAGCAGCAGCAGCGGGATGACCACCGTGTCGCCCGGGATCACCAGGGTGGCGATGATGACACTCAGCACCAGGGCCTTGCCGGGCCAGGCCAGCCGCGAGAGCGCGTAGGCGGCCATACTGTTGAAGAGCAGGTTCAGGGTGACCGTAATCGCGGCGATGAGCAGCGAGTTGAAGAGGAAGCGTGGGAACAGGCTGCGCGTGAAGACGGCCACATAGTTGTCCAGGGTCAGCTCGCCCACTGGCAGGAAGGCCCGCAGCGAGCGCAGGTCGGCGAAGATCGCGTCGTTGGTCTTGAACGACGCGCTGAACATGAACAGCAGCGGGAAGATGAACGCGAGCGCCAGCACGGTAAGCAGGACATAGTACAGAGTCGTGTTGAGCCGCCGGCGGGTGCGCAGATCGACACGCGCGGTCGTCGCTGGTCGAGTCGTGACAGCCATGGCTCAAGCCTCCTTCTCGCGGGTCAGGTAGCGCTGGATCATTGACACCGCCAGGATCAAGAGGAAGAAGACCACGGCGATGGTCGAGGCGTAGGCGATGTCCTGCTCGCGAAAGCCCTCGCGCACCATATGGAAGGCGACCGTGGTGGTGGCGTCGTTGGGGCCGCCGTTGGTCATCACGAAGACCTGGGTGAAGAGCTGAAAGGCGGCGATGGTGATCGTGATCAGGATGAAGACGATCACGTTGCGCAGGCCGGGGATGGTGATGTAGCGGAACTGCTGCCAGCCATTCGCGCCGTCAATGCTGGCGGCCTCGTAGTGCGACTCGGGGATGCTCTGGAGCCCCGCCAGGAACAGCACCATCTGGAAGCCCACGCCCTGCCAGGCCGACATCAGGATGATTGAGGGCATCGCGAAGCGCTCGTCGCCCAGCCAGTCGATCGGGCCGACCTGCCCGAAGGTCAGGGCCCCGACGATCTGGTTCATCAGGCCCACGTTCTTCTCGTAGATGAAGGTCCAGACGATCGAGATGACCACCATCGAGGTGACCACCGGGCTGAAGAAGATGGTGCGGAAGATATTGACCCCCCGCAGCTTGCGGTTGATCAGCAGCGCCAGGGCCAGGCCCACGCTCGACTGGAGCGGCACGACGACCACGGCGAAGTAGAGGATGTTCACCAGCGAGCGCAGGAAGGTCGGGTCGCCCGCCAGCAGATAGTAGCGCGTGGTGCCGATGTCGACGGAGAACCACTCGCGCATGCCGGCGTACTGGGGATACTGCTCCTCATCGCGGGTGAATTGGCGCGTGCGTGGGTACTGGAGGTTGCCGGCCTCGTCACGTGCCGGCTGGCCGCTCGTCTCGTCGATCTCCGGCTCGAGCGGCAGGACGGCGACGCGCAGCAGGCGGCTGTAGTTGCGCAGGCCCACAAACTCGGTCGGGTTGGCCGAGATCAGGCGCTGGTTGGTGAAGCTAAAGACAATCCCGAGCACGAACGGCCCGATCAGAAAGAGGAGCAGGAGGATGACGGCCGGGGCGATCATCAGCAGGCCCGGCACGAGGTCGGCGCCTGGGCGCCGACGCCTGGGCGCCGCTCCCGTGGTTGTGAGGTTTGTCGCTGTCATAGCTATCCCTCGCGGTCTTGGGTGCTGCCGGGCCGCAACGGGCCAGACACCGGGAGCGGCAGCACCCATCAGACGTCACTCCCTAGAACCCATAGTTGTTGTTGTCCTCGATGTCCTGCTCGATGGCGTCCACGGCGTCGTCGAGGGTGTTCTGGACGTCGGCGCCGTCGCGGATGGCCAGGCTGGCCTGCTCGAACTGGTTCGAGATCGTCAGGTAGCCGGGCGTCTCGGGCCGTAGCACGGCGAAGCGCTGCGACATCTCGAAGAAGATTCGATAGGGGCCGCCCTCCTTGTAGTTCTCGGTCAGCGCAGCGGCCGCCTCGGTGGTCGGCACCAGACCCGTCGTCTCCGACATCAGAGCGATCTGCTCGGGCTGCATCATATACTCGATGAACTGCCAGGCCCCCTCGGGGTCGTCGCAGGCCGAGCTGATGCCCCACTGCCAGGAGGCGCCGCCGATCTTGGGGCCGTTGCCAAGATCGACTGTAGGCAGGAAGAGCGCGTCGTCGCCGTACGCTTCGACCACGTCGTTCGCCGACCAGCTGCCGGTGTACCAGAGCGGCACGCGGCCCTGCAGGAAGCTCTGGTCGTCGGCCGGGGTCGGGTTGGCATACCCCTCTTCGAACAGGCTCTGGAACCACTCGCCCCAGGCGAGCGCCTCGGGGCCGTTCAGCACGCCCTCGGCCTCGGTGAAGTTCTCGCGGTTGATCAGGTCGCCGCCGAAGCTCTGGAGCATGGGCGAGTAGGCGTAGGACCACCACTCGCCGGTGCCGCCCGAGTTGACATCCAGGGGGTACTCGAAATCACCCGAGTCCTTGAGCGTCTGCAGCGCGGCCATGAACTCGTCCTTGGTCCAGGGCTCGTCCAGGGTCGGGATGCGGATATTGTGCTCCTCGAGCACGGAGCGGCGGCCGTAGATCAGCAGGGCCACGTCGAACTGGCCGACCGAGTAGGCCTCGCCTTTGTAGGTGCCGACGGCGGCAGGGCTGAGCTGGCTGCGCAGCTCGTCGGTGATCGGCAAGGGCTGGACATAGCCGGACCAGGCGAAGTTGGGCACGGTGGGGCCGTCGAGGTCGATGATGCAGGGCAGGCTGCCGGCCACCGAGGCGGCGGCGACCGAGTCGTTGTAGCTGGCCTGGGGGAAGGCTTCGATCGACACGGCGTACTGCTCCTGGCTGGCATTGAAGTCGTTCACCATCTTGGTGATGACCTCCATCTCACCCTCGTTGCCAGCGGAGTGAGTCCAGAGGCCAAGGGTGGTGCGGTCGCCGCTCACCGGTATCGTGGTTGGCACCACAACGGTGGGCGCTTCAGTCGCGGCCTCGGCGGCGGGGGCCTGGGTGGCCTCAGCGGCGGGGGCCTCGGTGGCCTCAGCGGCGGGGGCCGCGGTCGGCTGGCCGGTGCTCGACTGGCCGCCGCACGCGACAAGCAGGGCGCTCAGAAAGAGCAGGCTAAGAAGGGGGGCGCTCAGTTTGCGTAGCATCGGTAGGTTCCTCACTACAACACTGTATGGTCGGGGACACGGCACTGTGCGGACCGAGTGACTACCTTGGAAGTGGCTGGCTCCTCCTTTCAACTTATGATTCGCGCATTTGGGGTGCCAAGTTCCGGCGGGGGTGTGCTACCCTGGCCGCATGACACCACCAGAGCTGACCGTCACCACCGAGCAGGTCAATAGCCTGCCGCTGCTGCTCGGCCTCC
>JAAXUL010000406.1 GCA_013336035.1 Chloroflexales bacterium | reverse complement strand
CTCTAGCAGCGAGCGGTCATCGGTGTGGCCGAGCCGTGCACCTTCAGGCGCGGCGGGGTCTAGGGCGTTCATGCCGTCTCCGTTCCCGCTACGATGGCGCGGCGACGCCGCGCCTACTTCCCCACACAGCACCACGCAGGCCTCGGGCGATCAGGGGGAGCGCAGGTGCGCGCAGCTTAGCCCGAGCACGTGTTTGCTACAGGAGAGCATAGCATAGAAGCCCCTGGGATCAAGAGGCTTTTTGCCGATCTCGCGAGATGGGCAGCACGGACCGCAGCGAGGGCGCGGCGCGCCGCGCCCTCGCAAGGGGCGATCGTTACAGCACGTGGCCCGCTTAGTTGCGGGACAGATCGTCGTAGACCAGCTCGAGCGTGTCGATATGCAGGGCGGGGCCGGCGCCGACACCGCGGGCTCCCTGATAGAAGCAGGGCCAGCCACCACGGAAGTGGTACGAGGCTCGGACATGGCCCCGGCTGTCAAGCTCGACGATCTCGCCATCGTGGCGCTCGGCGTGGCCCTCGGCGGCGGTGCGCTGCCAGGCGTAGAGCGCGTCGTCGAAGGCGATCCCCTCGGCCAGGACGATGTGCACCGGGTGATCGTGCTCGGGGTCGGCTACATCCCGCAGATCAATCTCGTCATCGCCGATGAAGAACTCGATTGGGCGCATAGCATCGCTCAGGCCTGCGCAGTAGCCGAAGGCCGCCCGGGTGACGCCATCGATCTCTACCAGGTACTTGAAGCCCTTGTAGCGGTCTGCCATGAATCCAGTAGGCATAGGTACCTCCCGCTCGTATGTGGAAGCGCCGCAGCCCTTGCAGCCGCGGGCGTCAGTCAACGTGTGGAGGGATGTGAGTTCTGTGATCCAAGTATAACGCCGCCGCTAGTACGGCAGAGAAAAGAAAGTTATCGCGCTAGTTGCGAGAAATTCACCAAAAAAAGACCCCTGCCCCCAATAGCGGGGGGTAGGGGTCTTGGGAAGCTGATGCGCGCGGCGCCGTACTAGCAGCCGACCTGCTTGTTGGTGTCGCGCTGGCCGAACTCGGAGACCTCCGTACCGTCAAGCGGCAGGTTGAGCACGTTCTCGGCCTGGTGCTTGATCAGCTCGGGGTCGTAGCGCTCGGGGATAGCGCCGCCGAAGGTGGTGTCGGCCACAAGCTCGGGGTGCTCCTCTTTCATCTTCGCGATCTGATCGCGGGTAAAGATGCGGCTCTCGTCGAAGCCGAGGTCGACCTCCATCTGGCCGCCCTTCATATGGACGCGGCCGATGTCGTAGAAGCGCTTCTCGAAGGTCGTCTTGGCGAAGGCGCGCAGACAGCCCAGCATATACTTGCGCTTGACCTTATCCTTGATGAAGGGGTACTCGAGGAAGGCCTTGCGCGCATAGAAGCGGGCGTAGTTGCGCAGCACGCCCTTGAGCACTTCCTCGCGCTCCATCAGGTCGGGCTTCATGATCGGGGTGACGAAGTTGTACTTCGAGTAGTCACGCACCTCGACGCGGTCGCCAAGATCCTCGAAGAGCTCGGCGAAGGGCCAGGGGGTGTACATGTTCCAGTTGGCCATGTCCACCTTCCAGTCGAGGGCGTAGCGGTAGGTCTCCTCGATCAGCTCGGGGGTCTCATTCTCCATGCCCATAATGAACTGGGCCTCGGCGACCATACCCGCGTCCTGGATCAGCTGGACGGCCTTCTTATTCTGCTCGATGGTCGTCTGCTTGCGGAAGATCTCGAGGTTCATCTGGGCCGCGGCCTCGGTGCCGAGCGAGATGTGCATCAGGCCGGCCTTGCGCCACAGGGGCAGCAGGGCCTGGTCGCGCATGATATCGGTCACGCGGGTGTTGATGCCCCAGAGCACCGGCAGCTTGCGCTTCGCCAGCTCCTCGCAGAGCGCGGTGAACTTCTTGCGGTTGAGGGTCGGCTCCTCGTCGGCGAGGATGAAGAAGCCCACCTTGAAGTCCTTGACGAGGGTCTCGACCTCATCGACAAACTTCATGGGGTTGCGGGCGCGGTAGCGGCGCCAGAACTTCCACTGCGAGCAGAAGCGGCAGGTGAAGGGGCAGCCGCGGGCGAAGTTGGGCACCGCGACGCGCACATTCATCGGCACGTAGATATACTTATCCCACTCGAGCAGGCTCCAGTCAGGGGCGAGGGTGTCGAGGTCAGCGATCGGGTCGGCGGCCGGCGTGGCGACGACCTTCTCGTCCTCGAGGTAGGCGATGCCCTTGATGTTGGCCCGCTCCTTCAGGTCGGAGCCGGCCTCGATGCTCCTGAGCAGCTCGACGATGATCTCCTCGGCCTCGCCGCGGACGATATAGTCGATCCAGGGCGCCTCGCTGAAGACCTGGGTATACATAAAGGTGGGGTGGATGCCACCCAGGATTAGCTTGGCGTTGGGGCGCTCCTCGCGCGCGATGCGCAGGGTCTCCTGGGCCTTGAGGATCATGGGGGTGATCGCTGTGGCCATGATCACATCGGGCTTATTGAGGCGGATAATCTGGCGCAGTTTGTCATCGGGGATATCAAAGGACATCGCGTCGATGAAACGGATCTGCTGGAAGCCAGCTTTTTTCAGCGCCCCCCCAATGTATGGTACCCAGCTCGGCGGCCAAAACCCGGCGATCTCCGCACCACCCGCGTGGTAGTTCGGCTGGATCATCATGATCCGCATGGTGGTCTCCCTTGTGGTGTGATAGGGCAAGTGGTGCCCCGTGCATCACGTCAGAGTCTGAACTACAGATCTATAGTAAAGAAGGGAGGGCCGGCCCTCCCTTGAGTACTCGCGCTTAGCGCACCTCGAAGACGCAGGCCTCGGCGCCCTGGGCGGCGCAGCGCAGCTCGCGGACCACCAGGCGCCGGTCGATCAGCGGGCGCAGCAGCGATTGGAAGCAGCTCTCGTAGTAGCGGCAGATGGGCTTGTCCGCAGTCATGCCGCGGGACTCGGGCGAGTTGGCCAGGCTCAGGGTGGCGCCCTTGGCGTCGACCTTGTAGCTGAAGCGCCCGGTGCCCGCGAAGGTCCAGGCGTGGCCAGAGATGGCCTTGAGCAGCAGGCTCAGGCCGAGACGACGCGGCAGCCGGGGAAGGATGGCGTGGGCGGGGGCCGGGATGCGGTTTGCCAGCAGGTAGTCGGCGGTGCGCTCGCCCGAGCGGGCGAGGATGCGGCCGGCGGCCTCGACGCCTATGTCGGCGCGGATGGCGCTAATCAGGCTGATAAACGCGATCTCGTCGATCATCGTTGTCGGCAGCTGCTCGGCGAAGTCGCCCTGCCCGATCCGACGCAGAAAGCTCCGCGTCTCCTGCGGGCCGCGCTCCTCTTCGATGGCGCCTACGGTCTGGATGATCGAGTTGGGGCCGATGCGCGCCGCGCCCACAGCAGGGTGCGTCGCGTGCATAGGGGGCTCCTTTCCCGGGAGTACAATGGTTTACATTTTATATAAAGACTTAGGCGTCAGCAGTCTACCACGGGGCTTCGTTGCGAGGGGTGGCGATCAGTCAACAGAGGGTGAGGTTTTCTTCCCAGAGGGCGGCCAGGCCTAGTGCTACCATGGGCATCGGGATGGCTTTACGTCAATGCCGACGAAATGGACCAGACTTATGTCCACCAGTCCCACCCAAGCCGAGCGCCAGGCCGAGCGGGCCGCCCCCGCCGGCGACAACCGCCTCAAAATCCTCGAGGCGACGATGAAGCGGCACCAGTATCGGGCCGACGCCCTGATCGAGGTGCTGCACAAAGGGCAGGAGCTATTCGGCCACCTCTCGCCTGCCCTCCTCACCATGATCGCCCGTAGCCTGCGTCTGCCGCCAAGCCGCGTCTACGGCGTTGCGACATTCTACCACTTCTTCTCGCTGGCGCCCCAGGGCGAGCACACCTGCACCGTCTGTCTCGGCACGGCCTGCTATGTCAAGGGCGCCGCCGCCATCCTGGCCGCCCTCGAGCAGGCGACCGCGCTGCGCGCCGGCACCACCAGCGCCGACGGCCGGCTCTCGCTGCTCACGGCCCGCTGTCTGGGGGCCTGCGGCATCGCCCCCGCCGTGGTGATCGATGGCGCCGTCGCCGGCCACGCGGATCCCGAGCTCCTCTGCGCCCGCCTGCGCGATCTGCTTGACTAGGGGGTCGCACGCCGTAATAACCCACTAGCAAAAGGGCCGCTCTATGGACCTGCAAGAGCTTCACGGGATCGCTGAGCGCGAGCGTGCCCGGCGCAAGGCGATACGCATCCACTGCTGCACCTCGCTAGGCTGCCACGCCTCGGGCGCCCTCGAGCTCCAGCGCCGTCTCGCCGAGGCCGTCGAGGCCGCGGGCCGCTCTGACACGGTTGAGGTCGTCGGGGTGGGCTGCATCGGCTTCTGCGGCCACGGCCCCCTGGTCAGCGTCGAGCCGGCGGGCCTACTGTTCGAGCGCGTGACGCCCGAGCAGGCCCCGGATATCGTCGCCGCCATCGACGGCGGGCCGTGCGCGGCCACTCGCGGCGACCCGAACCACCCCTTCTTCACCAGGCAGCTGCTGGTCGTGCGGCGCAACGGCGGCCGGATCGACCCCGAGCGCATCGAGGAATACATCGCCGCCGGCGGCTACCAGGCCCTCTACGACGCCCTGCACGAGATGCGCCCCGCCGAGGTGATCGAGGCGATCACCCGCAGCGGCCTGCGCGGGCGCGGCGGCGCCGGCTACCCCACCGGCCTCAAGTGGGCCACCGTCGCCAAGAGCCAGGGCGACCCGCAGGGCGCCCCGCGTAAGTTCGTGGTCTGCAATGGCGATGAGGGCGACCCCGGCGCGTTTATGGACCGCAGCATCCTCGAGAGCGACCCGCACCTGGTGCTCGAGGGCATGAGCATCGCGGCCTACGCCGTCGGCGCCGACCAGGGCTACCTCTATGTGCGCGGCGAGTACCCCCTGGCCATCCAGCGGCTCACGAAGGCGATCAGCCAGGCCCGCAAGCACGGCCTGCTCGGCAGCCAGATCTTCGACACCGCCTTCGACTTCAAGGTCGAGGTGCGCGTCGGCGCCGGGGCCTTCGTCTGCGGCGAGGAGACGGCCCTGATCGCTAGCATCGAGGGTCGCCGCGGGCAGCCTCGCCCCCGCCCGCCCTACCCGGCCGAGCGCGGCCTCTGGGGCTGCCCGACCCTGATCAACAATGTCGAGACCTTCGCCAATATCGCGCCGATCATCAGCCGCGGCGCCGAGTGGTACGCGAGCATCGGCACCGTCAAGAGCCGGGGCACCAAGGTCTTCGCCCTCGCCGGCAAGATCCGCAACACCGGCCTGATCGAGGTGCCCATGGGCATCACCCTGCGCGAGATCGTCGAGGAGCTCGGCGGCGGCTCCCCCGACGGCACCCCGGTGAAGGCCGTGCAGACGGGCGGGCCCTCCGGGGGCTGCATCCCGGCCGCACACTTCGACACCTCGGTCGACTACGAGTCGCTCGCCGCCGCCGGCTCGATCATGGGCTCCGGCGGCATGGTCGTGATGGACGCGGCCACCAGCATGGTCGAGATCGCCCGCTTCTACATGGAGTTCTGCATGGACGAGTCGTGCGGCAAGTGCGTGCCCTGCCGCGTCGGCACCGTGCAGATGCACCGCCTGCTCGACCGGATCTGCGCCGGCGCGGCCTCCGTCGACGAGCTGGCCCAGCTCGAGCAGCTCTGCCAGCTCGTGCGCGAGACCAGCCTCTGCGGCCTCGGCCAGTCGGCGCCCAACCCGGTGCTCAGCACCCTGCGCTACTTCCGCGATGAGTATGAGCGCCTGATCAGCGAGTGAGCCGTACCTATGTCAGCAAGAACCTTGACCATCGACGGGGAGCTGGTGAGCGCCCGCGCGGGCGAGAGCGTCCTCGAGGCGGCGCGCGACGCGGGCATCCGCATCCCGACCCTCTGCCACCTCGACGGCCTCTCGGAGGTGGGCGCCTGCCGGCTCTGCCTGGTCGAGATCGCCGGCCTGAGCAAGCTGCAGCCGGCATGCCTCACGGCCGTGGCCGAGGGCATGGAGGTGCGGACCAGCACCGAGCGCCTGCGCGCCCACCGGCGGGCGATCGTCGAGCTGCTCTTCGCCGAGCGGAACCACGTCTGCGCGGTCTGCGTCGCCTCGGGCCACTGCGAGCTGCAGAGCCTGGCGGCGGCCGTGGGCATGAGCCACGTGCGTTACGACTACCTGACCCCAGCCTGCGCGGTGGACATCAGCCACCCGCGCTTTGGCATCGACCATAACCGCTGTGTGCTCTGCACGCGCTGCGTCAGGGCCTGCGACGAGGTCGAGGGCGTGCACACCTGGGACATCGCCGGGCGCGGCACGACGGCCCGCCTGATCACTGACCTGCACGTGCCCTGGGGCGAGGCCGACAGCTGCACCGCGTGCGGCAAGTGCCTGCTGGCCTGCCCGACCGGGGCGATCTTTAGCCGCGGCAGCACCGTGGCCGAGCTTGAGCGCGACCCGACCCGCATCGCCGCCATCGTCGCCGCGCGCAACGAGCGCTGGTAGCAGCGGCTCCGCCGCAAGGACCTCTGTATGCCTGACAAACTACGACTCGCGACGGTCTGGCTGGGCGGGTGCTCGGGCTGCCATATGTCGCTGCTCGATCTGGACGAGTGGCTGATCGACCTGGCCGCCGTCGCCGATCTGGTCTACAGCCCTATCGCCGACTACAAGCGCTTCCCCGAGGGCGTCGATCTGGCCCTGGTCGAGGGAGCCGTGGCCAACGCCGAGCACCTCGCGCTGGCCCGCCGGGTGCGCTGCAACAGTCGCCACGTCGTCGCCCTCGGCGACTGCGCCGTGACCGGCAATGTGACGGCGATGCGCAACCCCCTCGGCACGGCGGCCTCGGTGCTCCAGCAGGTCTACGTCACCCACGGCGCCCCGCGGGGTGTGCTGCCCGACGCCCCCGGCATCGTGCCGCGCCTGCTCGATACGGTGGTGCCCCTCCACGCCGCCATCAAGGTAGATCTGTTCCTGCCCGGCTGCCCGCCCCCAGCCCCCGCCATCCGCGCCCTGCTCGAGGCCCTGCTGAGGGGCGAGGCGCCGGCAGTGGCGAGCCGCTTCGGCTAAGCGAGAAGACTATGGCCAAGACAATTGTGATCGATCCGGTGACCCGCATCGAGGGGCACGCCAAGATCAGCATCTACCTCGACGACGAGGGGGCGGTGCGCGACGCCGTCTTCCACGTCACCGAGTTCCGCGGCTTCGAGCGCTTCTGCCTCGGGCGGCCCTTCTGGGAGATGCCGGCCATC
>JAAXUL010000405.1 GCA_013336035.1 Chloroflexales bacterium | reverse complement strand
GGGCTGGTCGGTCATCTGCGCTGTGGTTGGCAGGTGCCGAACTTTTGTCCGCAGGCTTCGGACCCATATGCGTGCCACACATACACGCCCGCTGCGTAGCCCTCGTCCCAGTGTCCAAGGACGGCTCTTTCAGAGCAATCGTTCATACCGTTAAAGGGCGCACGATAAAGTCGAGCTCAGGAGGCGACATGATGTGCGGCTGCTAGCACAGAGGCTGTCGTATCAGCCGAAGCCCCGGAAGCGCGGGAAGCCGACTTCTTCGCTGGCCGTTCGTGCGGGACCTCACCGCTAAATCAGAGACAGCATGATCGCTGGCTCAGGGAACACCCGCAAGTGGGTCGCGCGGTACCGTGGCCTGGCCAACTTCATTCAATCCCCAGCAGCGCAGGGTATTGGCGCTGGTGATGGCGCATGTGTGGTTCCCACTCGCGCTAACCTGAAGAACCGGGCCGAGGTCACCGGGCACGCTCGCCTGGCCATAGCCATTCCCACCCCAGCAGCGCAGGGTATTGGCGCTGGTGACGGCACAGGTGTGGTCGATACCCGCGCTGACCTGGCGGACCGTGCCGAGGTCACCAGGTACGGTCGCCTCGCCATTGCTGTTCGCCCCCCAGCAGCGCAGGGTATTGGCGCTGGTGATGGCGCAGGTGTGGTCCTCTCCTGCGCTGACCTGGCTGACTGTGATGATGTCATCTGGCACGCTCGCCTGGCCATTGGCATTCCAGCCCCAGCAGACGAGGATATTGGCGCTGGTGATGACGCAGGTGTGGCCCGCACCCACGCTGACCTGGCGGACCGTGCCGAGGTCACCGGGCACGTTCGCCTGGCCATCGTTGTTCGCCCCCCAGCAGCGCAGGGTATTGGCGCTGGTGATGGCGCAGGTGTGGCCCCCACCCGCGCTGACCTGGCGAACCGCGCCGAGGTCACCGGGCACGCTCGCCTCGCCAGAGGGATTCCCGCCCCAGCAGTGGAGGGTATTGGCGCTGGTGATGGCGCAGGTGTGCCACGAACCCTGCGCGCTGACCTGGCTGACCGGGCCGAGGTCACCGGGCACGCTCGCCTGACCATCGCTATCCCCGCCCCAGCAGCGCAGGGTATTGGCGCTGGTGATGACGCAGGTGCGATCCCAACCCGTGCTGACCTGGCTGACCGGGCCGAGGTCACTTGACACGCTCGCCTGGCCAGAGTCATTCAATCCCCAGCAGCGCAGGGCATTGGCGCTGGTGATGACGCAGGTGTGGTGCCAACCCGCGCTGATCTGGCGGACCGCGCCGAGGTCACCGGGCACGTTCGCCTGGCCAGAGTCATTCAATCCCCAGCAGCGCAGGGTATTGGCGCTGGTGACGGCGCAGGTGTGGCTTCCACCCGCGCTAACCTGGCGGACCGTGCCGAGGTCTCCTGGCACAGTCGCCTGGCCAGAGCCGTTCCCGCCCCAGCAGCGCAGGGTATTGGCGCTGGTGACGGCGCAGGTGTGGCCTTCACCCGCGCTGACCTGGCTGACTGTGCCGAGGTCTCCTGGCACAGTCGCCTGGCCAGAGCCGTTCCCGCCCCAGCAGCGCAGGGCATTGGCACTGGTGACGGCGCAGGTGTGGTACACACTCGCGCTGACCTGACTGACCGTGCCAAGGTCACCGGGCACGGTCGCCTGGCCAGCGTCATTCCATCCCCAGCAGCGCAGGGTATTGGCGCTGGTGACGGCACAGGTGTGGTTCCCACCCACGCTGACCTGGCGGACCGTGCCGAGGTCACTTGGTACGCTCGCCTGGCCATAGTCGTTATACCCCCAGCAGCGCAGGGCATTGGCGCTGGTGATGGCGCAGGTGTGACCCCCACCCGCGCTGACCTGGCTGACCGCGCCAAGGGCGCCTGGCGTCGTCGTCTGACCAAAGCCATTAAGCCCCCAACAAGCCAGCCGACCGGCACTATTCACCACGCAGGTATGTCCAAATCCCGCACTGACCTGCGGCGACGGTGTGACCACTATCTCGGGTAGGAAGACCAGATGGTCAACGGATACCAATCCCGCACTGACCTGCGGCGGCTGTGTGACTGCCAGGGTGTCGCTGTGCTGGGCAGTGTGGGCGGTTGTGGTAAGCACTAGACTCGGCAGCCTGGGCGCCGTATGGGTTTGGTCGGCCAGGCGGCGACTCGGTGCTGGGCCTGCCACAGCCGGTGCGCCCAAGGGCGGGAGCGTGGTCAGCAGCAGTACGACCACCACACTGCGGATTATTGGCGGTATCATCGTGCGCATCCTTCCGCTGCCATAGGCTGGTAACCACCTGAGGATCATGGATCCGGCTTCTGACCCGTCCGCTGATTTGAAGTAGATATAGATATGGGGTAACATCTCCATTATGCGCTCGCCCCCACGATTGGAGCATGACGAAGAACACTACTTCCGTAGCGCTTTATTCACCATTGCGCGCGGTGCGTTTCGGGCCCGCCAATCAGGGAGCACAGGCTGTCTTGCGAAGCAGGCCAGGAAGCGATCATCGGTGGGAGGCGCGGCGAGCTTACGATCGAGCCAGTTCGGTCAGGCCGGTTCATCACGTGCCTTCTTCGCCCATCACCGGCACCCAGGGCTGGCCTGGCTCACGGTGTGCGGCGAAGTGCTCCTTGAGCAGGCGATGGTAGAAGCGGCTGCTGCGGGCGCTGGAGGCGGCGGGGTAGCGACGCGGGCCGTGGGGCATCATCCCAGGCGAAAGTCTCGGCGCGGGTGATCATGCAGCAGACCGGCCACAAGAGCCTGCTCAGCCCGGCGACTGAAGTGGCCGCAGCCACGTCCACCACATCGCCCACCCCCGGGCGGCCGCAGCGATGAGCGCCCAAATGTGGGGGAGTCCGCTCAGCAGAATGATGGTCTTGCCAGCGGCCATACTCCACGCTGGAAGGACGCGGGATACCACAGCCTGAGGAGGCGCGCAGCGCGGGAGTGTGGGAGAATCGTCCTGAGCCAGGGGTGTGCCCCAGCGTCGCGCCGTGGGGAGAGGCCACAATGGGAACGGGCGTTAGTCGCGTCGGCGTGGCGAACAACGGGAAAGGAGCGGTCGATGTATCACGCCCTCATGGTCCCGCTGGATGGCTCGCCATTTGGCGAGCACGCGCTGCCGCTGGCCCTCGCCATCGCGCGCCGGAGCGGCGCCCACCTCCACCTGGTGCACGCCCACGTCACCGACGCCCACCCGAGCGCTGAGCGCGCGCATGGCGCGCAGCGGCGTGAGCGGGAGCGCGCCTATCTCACCGGCGTCGCCGAGCGGCTCGCGATACGGTGGCACGGCACGATCGGCACGGCGCTGATCGACGGCCCGGTCGCCCAGTCTATCGCGGCCTACGCCGAGGCCCAGGGCATCGATCTGGTCGTGATGACGACGCACGGGCGGGGCGCGCTCTCGCGGGCCTGGCTGGGGAGCGTCGCGAGCCGGCTCCTCCACCGGCTGCCCATGCCGATGCTAGTCATCCGCCCGCACGAGACCGACCCCGCGGATCTGGGCGACCCGCCCCGCGCCAGCCACGTGCTGATCCCGCTCGACGGGTCCGCGCTTGCGGAGACCATCGTGCCGCACGCTATCGCCCTTGGCCAGCCGACCCACGCCACCTATACCCTGCTGCAGGTCATCGAGCTCCCCGTGACCGACTATGGATTTGGCGCAGCCCCACTGGCCGGTATCGACGTCAATACCTGGATGCAGGAGGCTCAGCAGCAGCTCGAGCACGTGGCCACTGACATGCGGGCAGCGGGGCTGCAGGTCACGACCGAGGTTCGCTTCGGCTGGCCGGCGCTCTCCATCCTGGACTACGCGCGCGACTGCGCGGTGGACGTGATCGCCCTGGCGACCCACGGGCGCAGCGGCGCGGAGCGGCTCTTCCTCGGGAGCGTCGCCGACAAGGTCGTGCGGAGCGCGGCGGTGCCGGTGCTGCTCTATCGACCGCCGACCGAGCCGACGGCGGCCCCCACGCTCCAGGGTGCGAGTACCGAACGTGGGCGCCCAAAGCTGCAAGGTCGCGATGCATGATATCGCGCACGCGGCGATCCCGATCACAAGGAGGAGGCCCAGGAGCGACAGCACGACGCGGAGCGCGGGAGCCTGAGCCCAGCGCGGCTGTACTCGTTGCGGGGCGTCCGCCATGGCGACCTCCCAGCGGTATCAGGAATACGCCGCATCTGGAGCTCGTCTGCCTGTATCATACCGCGGCCCCACCTCTACCGAACGGCGCAGGTACTTTAGCCCGCTCCAGCCAGTCCTCGGGCACGAGGGCTGGATCTCCACGCCCCTCGACATCGAAACCTGGCTCGCCGGGGCGGCGAGGCCGTCGCCAGCGCCGGATCGGCATCGCACAGAGCTCGGCCTGGGGTAGCCATAGAAGCGGGCGGCGGCCTGGTTGGCATACCGGATCGTGCCGGTCGCGGGGTCGATCAGCAGCATGATCGACACGTGCTCGGCAACCAGCGCGCCGAAGTCCTCGTCCGAAGGCTGTACTGGTTCAGAGTTGTGGCACAGACGCGATGCTCTAGCTGATGCTGTTCCGATCTACACTCGCGGCGAATCCGCATCAGTGCCCGTGAGCACCTCAGCCATCGTCGCCACCAGGGCACGCAGGCTGACCGGCTTGGCAAGATAGCGTGTGGCCCCCGCTGCGAGGGCGCGCTCACGGTCGCCCGGCATGGCCAGGGCGGTCAGAGCGATGATGGGCAGCCCGGCAAACGCCGGGTCGGCCCGGAGCTGCCGGATCACCATCAGCCCGTCCAGCTCCGGCATCTGGATGTCCAGCACCGCCACGTCGGGCCGTGTCTCACGCACCAGGGTCACCGCCTCCGTTCCCGTGCGGGCCACCGTGACCTGACAGCCCTGCTCGCTGAGCAGGTCGCGGTAGAAGGCCAGGGTGAGCTCGTGGTCGTCGGCGATCACCACCCGCGGGGCCCGGGCCCAGGCGGGGGGCGGGGCTGCCGGCGCGCGGTCGCCCACCGGCGCCACATTGTCGCCGTTGGCCCAGGGCAGGCTGACGATGAAGCGGCTGCCCTGCCCCGGCGTGCTCTCCAGGCTGATGCTCCCGCCGTGGAGATCGACCAGCCGGCGCACCAGGCTCAGCCCCAGCCCGATCCCGCCGTACTGCCGGGAGAGCCGCCCGTCCACCTGAGTGAAGGGCTGGAAGAGCCGGTCGAGGTCGGCCGCGGCGATGCCGATGCCCGTGTCCCAGACGGTGAACTGAATGCGCTCCTGGGCGGCATCGGCGGCCACCTGCAGGCCTACGCTCTCGCCCCCGGGCGTGAACTTGACCGCGTTGTCGAGCAGGTTGACCAGGATCTGGGTCAGGCGGCGCTCGTCCGCGCGCAGCCCCACGACCCCCTCCTCGACGGTGCACAGCAGGCGGATGCGCTTCTGCTGGGCGGCAGCCTGGACGAACTGGAGGGCCGAGCGGCAGAGTAGGTCCACCTCGATGGGCTGCGGGTCCAAGACCGTGTTGCCAGCCTCCAGGTGGGCCAGGTCGAGGATGTCGGAGAGGATGGCCAGCAGGTGGCGGCCGCTGTGGAGCACCTTGCCCAGGGCCTCGCGCTGGCGCTCGCTCGGCGACCCGAAGAGGCCCGCCTCCATCCCTTCGGTGAAACCCAGGATGACATTGAGCGGGGTGCGCAGCTCGTGGCTCATCATCGCCAGGAACTCATCCTTCAGCCGCAGAGCGCGATTCAGCTCAGCGTTGGTCTTGCTCAGGATCTCAGCGTGGGCCGCCAGAGCCATCGCGTCGCGCTTGCGCTGGGTAATATCGTCGCCCGTGACGACCGCGAGGGCCAGAGCGCCGTCGGCAGCATACACCGGCGCCCCGCTGAAGACCATCCAGCGGTCCTCCGGCGCCCCGGCCACGCGCATCCGCACCTCCAGGTTCTGGAAGCGCTCGCCCCGCAGCGCGCGCCGAACCGGATGATCTTGTGTGGGGATCAGCGCGCCCGCCGGGTCGTACAGCGTCATCGCCACGGACGCGTCCAGCTCCGCCAGGGTATGCGGCAGCGCCGCAGGGTTCAGCCGCATCTGCCGGCAGGCCGCCGGGTTGATCAGCACAAACGTACCGCCAGGCTCGACGGCCACGACGCCCTCGTCCAGGGTCTGTAGGATGGTCTCGATCTGCTGGTAGGCCGCCTGGCGGGCCTGCTCGGCCTGCCACTGCGCGGTCATCTCTATCAGGACCACCCCGACCCCCAGGAGGGGGCCGGTGGCCGCCCGCACCGGGAAGTAGCTCGCGCGCCAGACGCGCGGCACCCCGGGGGCCGCCGGGGTCTCACCGCGCACCTCCACATCGAGCAGGGGCTCACCTGTCGCCAGCACCTGGCCGTAGCGGGCCTCGAGCTCTGGCGCGAGCGCCGGCAGCACCTCACCAAGCGTGCGGCCCAGGTGGGCCTCCCGGGGGAGCCCATTGATCGCGGCCAGGTAGGCGTTGATCTGCTGGAAGCGCAGCTCGGTATCCAGCAGTGAGATGCCGACGGGCGCGTGGGCCAGCAGGCTGTCAAGCCGGGCGGCGTGCTCGGCCGCGGCGCGGGCGTAGGTCTCTGCCTGGACCGTCGCCGCCCGGAGGGCGACCTCGCCCCGTTTGCGCCGCGTAATCTCCTGGGCCGTGATCACCCCCAGAAGCAGGTCCCCCTGCGCGTCGTACACCGGAGTGCCGCTGACGGCGAACCAGCGCTCCGGCTCCTCCGCCTGCGGCCGCAGACATAGCTCCAGGTTGGCAAAGGACTCACCGCGCAGCACCCGGTGCTGGGGCCAGGCCTCCGGCGGGAGGGGCCGGCCCTGCGCGTCGCCGGCCCGCGGCTCCGTCCACTCCACAAGGGCCATAAGCGTGGTGGGCGCCCGCCCATCGGCGACGCCGGCAAGCTGCAGCGCGGCCGTGTTGACCAGGGCGAGGGTGCCGTCCGGATGGAAGGCGATGACCGCTTCATAGAGCGTCTGCACGATCGCATCGAGCCGCTGGCGCTCCTCCTCCAGCGCGTGATGGGCCTGGCGCTGCGCGGTGATATCCTCAAAGATGGTGTAGACCTGCGTGCCCGTGGTGGCCCCGGGGGACACCTGTGGCACAGCCTGGATGCGGAGCCAGCGCTCGCCGGACAGATGCGGCGCGGCCAGGCCCAGCACGGCCTCCGGCGCGGCCTCGCCGCTGCGCAGGGCCACCCACAGCGGGTGGTCGGCGGCCGAGACCGCGGTGCCATCTTCGTGGAAGACGTGCCAGTCTGGCGCG
>JAAXUL010000027.1 GCA_013336035.1 Chloroflexales bacterium | reverse complement strand
ATCTCGCCGCCGCTGGGCTCCTCGAGCCCTGCCAGCATGCGTAGGATGGTGGTTTTGCCGCAGCCCGAGGGGCCGAGCAGGGCCAGGAAGCTCCCGGCCGGCACCGCCAGATCCACCCTGTCCACCGCGGCGATAGCGCCGAAGCGCCGCTCCAGGCGGCGGACCACGATCCCAGGGGCGCTCATAATTATCTCTCGTTCCACGGCTGGGCCGCGCCCTGGAGCCGGCGCGCCAGGAGGGTGGCGCCCACCGAGAGCAGGGCGATCACCAGGGTGATCGCCGAGGCGAGCTGGGCGAAGCCCTCGGAGGCGTAGCGGAAGGCGACCACGCTCAGCAGGGTGGTGGTCGGCGTGACCAGCAGCACGGTCAGCGACAGATCGCGGGCCATCTTGGTGAAGGCCAGCACGGCGCCGGCGATCAAGCCGCGCAGCGTGAGCGGGGCGAAAATATCGGCCAGCCGCCGCCAGAGGCCGGCGCCCGTCATCACCGCAGCCTCCTCGAGCTCGCCGGAGACCTGGCCCATGGCGGTGCGCCCCGCCTGGGCGGCGAAGGGCATGCTCTGGGCGGCGCCGGCGAGGATGAGCAGGGCCAGGGTGCCGTAGAGGGCCGGGATGGGGCCGAAGGGCCGGCCGAACTGGGCGATGTACATGGCCCCGAAGGCGATGCCGGGGACGAGGAAGGGCAGGAAGCTGAGCAGGCCGACCGCGCTGCCCAGCCAGCCGGCGCGCCCGCGGGCCACGACGTAGCCGATCAGAAGGCCGAGCACGGCCGTGCTCGCCGCCACCGCCAGGCCGAGCAGGGCCGTGTTCAGCGCCGCGCCCACCACCTCGGGGTTCCGCAGCACGCCGCGCTGGCCCTGGGCGAAGGCCGCGTCGGAGGCGCCGACCCAGAAGTGGGCGGTTAGGCCGCCGGCCAGAGAGCCGGTGCGCCGGGTGAGGCTAGAGAGCAGCAGGGCCAGGGTGGGCACGACCATGGTCGCCACGCAGACCCCGATGGCAAGGGCGAAGAGGGGCCAGCGCAGCGCGGCGAGGCGCTGGGGCTGCACGCGCCCGCCCTTGCCGGTGATTGTGGTGAACGAGCGACGCCGCGTGAGGCGCGTGCTGGCGAGCAGCACCGCGGCGGCGAGCAGGATCACCAGCACGGTGAGCACATAGCCGCGGTCCTCCTGGCCAGTGCGGATAGCGCCGTAGAGCCTGGTCGAGAGGGTGTAGAAGCGCACCGGCAGGCCGAGCACGGCCGGGACCGCGAAGTTGCTGATCGCCTCGGCGAAGGCCAGCAGCGCCGCCGAGAGGATCGCCGGCGCCACCACGGGCAGGGTAATGTCGCGCAGCACGCGGGCGCGGGTCGCGCCCGTCATCTCGGCGGCCTCCAGCAGCTCGCTGTTCACCGAGGCCAGGGCAGCGCTGATCAGCAGAAAGGTGAGCGAGAAGTAGTGAGCCGAGAGCGACAAGACGATCGGGACAAAGCCCCAGGCCAGCCAGTTGGGCACAGGCAGCCCCGCCGCGGCCAGGAAGCCGATCTGGCCGCCCAGCCGATCGTTGCGGAACAACGTCTCCCAGGCCATCGCCACCGCGAAGCTGGGTAGGGCGAAGGGGAGCGAGCCGAGCAGCCCGAGCAAGCCGCGGCCGGGCACATCGGTCAGCATCACCAGCCAGGCCAGGAAGCCGCCGAGCAGAGTGGTGACGGCGGCGACGGCCAGGCCGATCAGCAGCGTGTTGGCCAGGGGCCGCCAGAACAGGTTGGGCGCCAGCGCGCTCGTCAGCACCTCGCCCCAGGCCACGCGCCCCTCGGCGCTGAGCGTGATCCCGAGCAGGCGGGCCAGCGGCAGCGCGACCAGCACGGCCAGCAGCACGGCCAGGGCCAGGCCGAGCAGGATGCCGGGCTGGCGAAGCCGCGTCAGCAGGCGCGCCACGCTGTCCCGCCCCGCTCTCCGCGCCGGGGCGGAGTGGAGCTTTCCGGTCATGGGAAAACCTCGTCAGGCTTCTGTGCTGGCGCAGGGGCGACCCGCGGCAGTTGCGCCGCGGGTCGCCCGGAGCATGGGCTACTGCAGGGTCAGGATCAGGTCCGCGACCTTCTGGCGGATCTCAAGGGTCCGGACAGGGTCGATCGCCCAGGCGCGGAACTTGTCCAGAGGGATGGCGTCGGGGTGGGGGACGATGTCGGTGCGGGTGGCGTAGTCGCCCGGCACGTAGAACGGCGCGTAGCTGGGGCCGCCCTCGGGCGTGTCGTCGCCCATCATGAAGTGGATGAGCAGGCGCGCCGCGGCGGGGTGCTCGGCATTCTTGACGACGCCGAGGAAGGCGGGGAAGATGATCCCGGGCGCGGGGGCGACGTCGTTGGCCACCTGGAGCGCCCAGCCCTCGTCCTCGTTGTCGCGCCGGTCGGAGTAGGTCGTGAAGCCCAGCGGCGGATCGGTCTGGTCGATTGGGCCGATGGCGGCGTTCACCGCGTCGGTGTCGTCCACCAGCACCAGGTCATTGGCGAAGAGCTGGCGGATGAACTGCTCGCCAGCGTTCTGGGCCCCGTCGGTCAGCTCGATCGGGCGGCCGTAGAGCTCCTCGTAGGCCTTCGCGAAGGCGTCGCTCTGGAGCACGAACTCCGTCATCAGATCCAGGTAGTCGCCGCGTACCAAGGGGTCGACCATGATCACCTTGCCGGCCCACTCGGGCTGGGTTAGCTCCCAGAGGTTGCTGACCGGCGGGCCGTCGGGGTTGGCGGCCTCGTTGTACATCAGCACCTTGGTGGAGAGACGGTTCGCGAGGAGGGGCTGCTGGTAAGCGGCCGGCACGCGATCAGCGAACTGCGGCGGGACGAAGGGGATGAGGGCGCCGGCCTGCACCAGCTCGCCGAAGACGATGGGGGCGTCGCTGATGTAGGCCACGTCGGCGCCTGCGGCGTTCGCCTCAAGCTCGGCCTTGATGCGCGTGATCTGCTCGGTGGAGGAGATGTCCACGCCGACAAGATCGATGTCGGGGTAGGCGGCCTCAAAGGCCTTCTCGACCTTGGCAATACGGCTGGTGAAGGAGTACACCACGACCTTGCCCTCGGTGCGGGCGGCGGCGACCAGGGCATCGAGGTCTTCGCCGCTGAGCACATCGCCGGCGGCCGAGGTGGGCGCGACCGAGGCGGGCGCGGGGGCCTCGATTGCGGTGGGGGCGACTGGCGCCGTGGTCGGCGCGGGGCCAGCCGCGGGCGTGGGTGCGCCGCAGGCGGACAGGGCGACGCTAGCGGTCAAGGCCAGGATCAGAGCTCGAGGAAGCTGCATTGCGTGACCTACCTTCGTTGTCGTGAAACAGGTAAGCGGGCCTCTCTGGGGGGAGCGGGTCGAAGTGGGCGCCCACTGGCACACGGGCGGGGCGAGTGACACGTGTCTGAGATCGCTGTCGGCAGCCTCAGGGCCTGACAGTCGCTCGATGCCCCAGGACCTGCTGAAGCGTGCTCTCGGTATGAACCTCCCTCAAGTCCAGCCCTAAGCCGACGATGGTCTGGGCGACCTCGGGGCGGATGCCGACGAGCGTGACCTCGGCCCCGAGGAGCCGCGCCGCGTGCACGACGCGGATCAGCCCCTGCGCGACCTGGGTATCGACCACCGGGACGCCAGTGACATCGAGCACCAGCTGGCGCGCGCGCGACTGCTCGAGCGCCGTGAGCGCCTCATGCTGGAGGTCGTTTAGGCGCCGGGTATCGAGGGCGCCGATGAGCGGCATCACCAGCGTCTGATCGGTGATGGGGAGCACCGGCACGCTCAGCTCACGGATGGCCTCGCGCTGCTGCTCGATCGTGACAAGCTGCGCCGCGATCGCGCCGCGGGCGGCCTCGGCCTCGCTGCGCGCCGCCTCGGAGGCGGCATACTGCACCTCCAGATCGACGCTGCGCTGCTCGATCGTCTCAGCCATGCTGTTGAAGCTCTGGCTAAGCACGCCGAGCTCGTCGCGGCCCTCGATGCGCGTGCGGGCAGAAAGGTCGCCGGTCGCGATCCGCCGGGCGGCTGCCGTGAGCAGCAGGACGGGGCGCACGAGATAGTACGGGAAAGCGACGCTCCAGATCAGGGCCACGATCAGCCCGACGATGCCGAGCAGCGAAGTCCAGCGCTGATAGCTCTGACTCTGGGTCACAAGGGTGCTGCCCGTCTGCTGGGCGGTGGCCGCCTTAGCAGTGGCGACGGCGACCGAGGTGATCGTCAGGGTATGCAGCCGCTCATCGGCGGGGAGGAGCAGGCCCCGCGCTTGAGCAAGCGTGCTCGCCTGACCAGCGGTGATGGCCTGCTCAAGGCTCGCGAAGGCTTTTCGGTAGCTGGTCGCCTGGGCACGCCACTGCCGCGACTGGAGGCGGTCCTCGGTCTCTGCGGCGACGGCGTCAAATTGGGCGAGACTCTCCTCGAGCCTGGTAAAGGCATCGTGCCAGCGACGTACGAGGTCCGCGCGCTGCTGCTCGTCGTTAAGCTGGAGCAGCAGATCCTTTTCGTAGCCCCTGCACTGGAGCGTGTCGATGGCGATCTGATTCGCGACCCGGCTCAGCGTCGCATCGATCTCGATCGCCTGATGCATGCCGCGCCGAACCTCCTCGCCGCTGATGAATGTGCTCGCGACCGCTACACCGAGGAGCACAGCCAGAAGCCCCATAGCGAGGCTGATTTTGGTGCGGAGGTTGAACCGTATCATACCTATCTCAGACCGTTGTGGATGCGAGGAGCCAGAGCGCTGTATGAGACCAGGCGGCGATTCCAGGCGTTACAGCCTATGCAGTCACACAACGTTGCCCTATAGTTATGTACAGTGTAGTCTCGTCTTTTACCACAACGTAACACTTTAGATTTGTGAGGAGGCATCGACTCGTGGAAATTGTCCCCACCGAGGGGTCTTCCAGGTTGAGAAGCACCTCCCGCTGACCCTCGGCGAGCTGCGCCTCGACGACCTCGATCGCCCGCCGCTGGTAGGGGCGCAGAGGGAAGGCGAATGCGATCGGCCTGGCGGCGAGGTCGGCGTGGGCGGCCGCGACATCGATCTCCAGCATGGCCGTGAGGCCGTCGGGGGTGGGCCAGTCGACGATCGCCCGCCGGTGGTGCGTAGGCCGGCGCACATCGCGGAACCAGATGCCGCTCTCGCTCTCCAGCTGCTTCAGATAGGGCCGGCCGTTGGCGGAGAAGACGAAGGGCACGACGAAGGGGTCGCCAGCCGTATCGGGCAGGGGCCGCCGACGGGCTCGCCCGCGCCCTCGAAGTGCAGGGCCTGGTCGATACAGGAGGAGACGTTGCGGTCGCGCCTGACCCAGGTCGAGCATACTCTGCCACGTCGCGATCGCATCGCCTGCCACGCGCGCAAGGTGCAGCGCCTGCTCATAATTAGCACGGGCCTGCTCAAAGTCGCCGAGGGTTTCGTAGGCCTGGCCGCGCGCGAGATACAGCGCCGGCGGCGACGGTATGGCCAAGGTGCTGGCCGCAGTGAGCGCCCGCGTGTACTGTTCTACTGCGGCCATCTGCGCGATGACCAATCATCACCGGGCAAACGGCCAGATATGGAGCGACTGCTGCCATAGCGTGCTCCGGCTGATTGATCGCCGAGCCTCTCGCGACAGTGTAGCACAGAGCGTGCCCAGTCTACACCTCTCCAAACAGCTTCTCCCGGCACACAACCCAGGCCTTCGAGCTTCTAAACCCATGTGCTTGTTGGGTGAGGGGGCACGTGTCGCAACAGCAGCTCGTGGCCTGGCCCTGTTAGGACTCCTGCTGGGACCCTCGCCCCAGGACAGTGGGCGCCCTCGCGTGCTATCGTTGCGCCAGACCGGTGTTTTCATGGAGGAGACGATGACAACACGAAGCTTCAGGCGGGCTGGCCAGCTCGTCGTCGGGGTCGGAGTCGCTCTGTTGCTCGGCGCCCTGTTCCTGCTCCCTCAGGGTCTGGGCGTGCCGTCGTCTGGGCCTGTGCTGACCACCTCGCCCCACCCGATCGTGACGCCTGCGGCTCCCCCCGCCTCGCCCGTGGCGCCACCAGCCGCGGCGCCCCTGGCGCCAGCCCTCGCCCCAGCGCCAATACCCGTGACAGGAAACCAATCATGACGCTACTCCTGCGCGCTACCTTGCGCGGCCTCTTCGCGCTCCTGGTCGTGGCGCTTGTGGCCTGTGGCGCGTCGCCCCAGACGCCCGGCGACTATCTCGTCAACGCCCTCGACTGGGTCGAGGCCCACGCGGTGCTGCACGACCGGGTTGCCGATTGGCCCGCCCTGCGGGCTGAGGCCCTGGCCCAGGTACCCAACCCCGCCAGCGTCGCCGAGACTTACCCCGCGATCCGTCATGTCCTCGCCGCGCTCAACGCCAGCGGCGACCGCAACGCGTACCTGCTCGACCCCGGCATCCTCGGCGTTGGGGTGCGCTCCTTCGGCTCCCACGAGATACGCGGCGACGGGACGATTGTCTTCCTCGAGCCCGGCGGCCCGGCCGAGCGGGCCGGGCTGCGCGTCGGCGACCGGATTACGCACGTTGACGGCGTCCCCCATGCGGAGTACGCGGAAGCGAGCGCGAATCTCCCGCTGCCACAATCCGCACGCTTCACCGTCGTGCGGCCCGGCGAGGCGAGCCCGCGCGAGGTGACTCTGGAGTCGGCCCAGATCAGCTACGAGGGCCGGCCGAGCGGGCGACGCATCGTGGTGGGCGGGGCCGGCGTCAGCTACCTCGAGCTCCCCTGGGACTGGGGCTCGCGCCGCTACCCCACCCTGGCCCAGGAGGTCATCCGGGCCGCCGATCAGCCCGCCGCCTGCGGCTGGATCGTCGATCTGCGCCGCAATGTCGGCGGCGACATGTGGACCTTCCTTGCCGCCGTCGGGCCAATACTTGGCCCTGGTGAGCTGGGCGGCTTTGTGTACCGCGACGGGCGCCGCGAGGGCTGGAGCTACCAGGATGGCGAGGTGCGCTGGAACGGTGAGCGGCGTGGCGAGAGTGAGGTCGAGGGCGCGGTCTACACCATGGCGCCGCGCCCGGTGGCGCTGCTCATGAGTCCCGCGACGGTTCAGGCCGGCGAGAGCACGCTCATCGCCTTCCTGGGCCGCCCTGAGACCCGTCTGTTTGGGGAGCCGACCGAGGGCGTGCCGTTCCTGGTCGACCACACCACCCTGAGCGATGGCGCCGAACTGTTTGTCAGCGGGGCACGCTCCTACGACCGCACCGGCGCCATCTATGAGGGGCCAATTGCCCCCGACGAGCGCGTGGCGACCGACTGGACGCGCTTCGGCGGCGACGACGACCCGGTGATCCATGCCGCCCTGGCCTGGCTGCGGGCACAGCCCGCATGCAGCCGCTGAAACAAGTGTTCATCCAACAGCTTCGCCTACGCCTGTGGCCGCTCCGCTGCCACCCCACCGCTGGACAGCTCCCGTATACTGGTGCCACCGACATAGCAGCGCGAAGTGCGTAGAGGCGTGATAGAGCTTACTCACTCGATCGCCGGTACATCTCCAGAACCCGACGCCGGTCGCCGCAACCCCTCGCCGTACACCTGCTGGCGAGCTGACGCTGATCCCGTGGGGCCATGGTCCGGTGGTGTCGTCCGGCGTGCTTGCGGGGGATATCCTCGTGGCGGTGGATGGGTAGGGCAGCAGAGCGGCTTCCCAGGCACCGTACTCCCCGCCATGTGGTGCCGGAACGGGACCTGGCACATTGTTTCTTCCACCGCTGGGAGCAGGCGTCGTCAGTGCTGCGCTTCAGCCCGCGATGCGGAAGGGGAGCAAGCTTATGATCTTCATAGCCTTGATGGCGGCGCTCCCCTATTGGCTACTCTTTCTGGCAGCGCAAGGGTGGGGGTTGCGCCAGCGCAACACGAGCCCGCTTGGGGCGACCATGCTGGTCAGTGGGCTCGGGGTGATCGGGAGCCTGACCATCGCGCTGATCGGAGCCAGGGCGCTGATGGCCGTCCCCGGGTTCGATGTGCTCCAGAACGCGCAACACGCCGGGAGTCTCGTGGTCACCTGTCTCGCGCTCTTTGGCGTGGGCATCCTCCTGGTCGAATGGCACCTGCTCCGCACGACGACGGCAGACCCGGGTACGTGGGCGCTGGCCAGCGGGGGGAGTGGGCTGCTTGCCTGGATCGCCGTGCTGCTCCTCAGCAGGAACTTGATCTGGCCGCACTGGTTTCTTCCGCTCGTCGCCCTGGGGGGTCTTGGCGCACTGATGGGCCGGCTCAGCGCCTTCGCGATCCAGCGCCTCGATCGAGCTGGCCAATCACCCGTGCGTGGCAGCAGCAAGCCTGGGCGCGCGTTGGTGATCCTGATGGGAGGGGCCAGTGTCCTCGCCGTGCTGGCATGGATGGTCACCGGGCGCGCCGCCGGCTCGCCACAAGAGCTCACCCTGGCCCAGGCGCGGGAGCAAGCTCTCTTTCCGGTCTTGGAGCCACAATTCCTGCCCTCGGGGTACAGCTTCGAATCGGCTGCCATCACGGTCAATGCTGATGGAACGTCGCTCGTGGCCTTGTTCTATACCGGCCCTCGAGGAAGGCTGGCGATCAACGAATGGTCTCAGGCCACACCGCTGCCTCCGATCGATGACCGGGTGGAGGCGCGCACCATCCGCGCCCAGGTAGCGCGCCTTGCCGATAACGGCGATGGCACCTACACGCTTTTTTGGAATGACCGTGGCCGAAGTGTAGTCATCTATACCTTGCGCAATGAGCCGGCAACACCCAGCGACCTGACTGAAGAAGCGCTCTTGGCAGTAGCAGAGTCAATGCGCTAAGCCGGATTGATGGCTGGGCTCGCAAGCCCTATTCACAGACAGCGCGGCCACATTGATGCGGCTGTATAAGCAGCGGCACAAGGGCGCCTTGCTCCATAGTAGGCCGATGACCCAGACGGTGGCGATCAGCCCGGCGACGCTGGCGGCCCCCAGGCCGTGAGCCAGGCGCGGGCCATGGGAGCGCGAGGAGGAGCGTTTGGGTGGCTTGAGCGGTATGCCGTGAAAATGGCCCGCACCGCTCTGAGGGGGCAGGGCGGCGGCAACGCGGCCCTGCTACCCGACATGAAGCGCCCTGTTTTCCGGTTCCACATGTCTGCTATGCTCCGGTAGCAGACATGTGGAACCCACTTTTTCTACACGGCGTCGGTTACCTCTCGATTTTGCACGTATCCCGGCTGGACCCGCTCCTCACCCAGCAGCGCGCTGGCGTCAGCCGAATTTGTAGGCGACGCCATAGCCGCCGCGCGGCAGCTGCCAGTCGATATTGCTGAAGGGGCAGCCGATGCGGCAGCTACCGCACTCCACGCAGGCCTGGTAGCCGACCATGATCTTGCTCTGGGCGTCCTGGGTGAAGACGTGTACCGGGCAGAAGGCCAGGCAGGGCTTCTGGGTGCAGGCGCCGCAGATGGCCGGCTCGCGCACCTGGATGTGGGCGAACTCCTCGTCGACGTAGTACTTGATCTCGGCCACCAGCTTGTCGACGTTGACCGCCGGCAGAGAGGCCCTCAGCTTGGGGCTCAGCGGCTCGTGCTTCCGCTCATTCTCTTTCCGCTCACTCATAGGGGGCTATCCTCTCATTGCGCGCAGCAGCTTAAACATATCCTGGGCGACCCCGGCGAAGGAGCGCCGCTCCTGGAGCAGGCCGACGATCTGCTTCTCCATGTCCCGCTTGGGCATCCCGTGGGCGGTGAAGTAGCGCAGGGCAGCGTCGTTCAGGAAGTTGGCGTAGGTCCCCAGAACATGCGGGGAGCTGTCGAGGAAGTCGGTCATGCGGCGGTACTGCTTCATGTCCTTGAGCACGAAGCTCGCCTCCAGGCTCTTCCGGTACTTCTTGAGGAACCCGGCCGAGAAGTTGTTCGCCCGGTGCGCCGCGATGGCCGTCGTGCCGGCGGTCTTGCCAGCGGTCATGGCCAGGTTGGTTCCCTCGCGGTGCACGGCATCGACCATGCCGGCGGCGTCGCCGACGACCATGACTCCGGCGGACGCGAGCTTGGGCATGCGGTCGTAGCCCATCTCGGGGATCAGGTGGGCGCCATACTCCAGGGGCCTGCCGCCCTCAAGGTAGTGCCGGATGGCGGGGTGGTGCTTAAAGCGGGCCAGCACCTCGTAGGGCTTCAGCTTGTGGTAGACGAACTCCTCAAGCAGCATGCCCACGCCGATCGAGATGCCGCCGGCGTCGGTGTAGAGGAAGGCGGTGCCGGGGAGGCCCAGGGTGGCGTCGCCGAAGATGTCGATCGCCGCCCCCTCATTATGGCCGCTAAGCCCGAAGCGGGCGTTGATGTCCTTGGCCGACAGGCTGATGTACTCCTTCACCGCCAGGGCCACGAAGCGCGGCGGCAGGTCATTCTTGATCAGGCCGAGCTTCTGGGTCAGCAGGTTGTTGACTCCCTCGGCGATGATCACGATCGGCGCGAAGACATCGCCGTCCGGGCGGTCGGTGCGCACCCCGATCACCCGCCCCTTGGCATCTTGCAGGACATGGGTGACCACCGTCTTGGTGATCACCAGCGCGCCCGCGGCGGCGGCCTGCTCGGCGAACCAGGGGTCGAAATGCGCTCGCAGCACAGTGTAGGCCTCGGCCGGCTCCTGCTTGTAGTGCTCGCTCTTGTGCATGATGCGCACGGCGCTGTCGGGAGAGAGCATCCAGTAGCCCTGCTCGGTGACAGGCCGCTCGAAGGGCGGCTTGCGCTCCCAGTACTCGGGCAGCACATCGGCCAGGGCGTGAGTGTACATCACCCCGCCGAAGAAGTTCTTCGCGCCGACGAAGCGGCCGCGGTCGATCAGGATCGTCTTCAGGCCGCCGCGAGCCATGGTCAGCGCCGCAGCAGTCCCCGCTGGGCCGCCACCAACCACGATGGCGTCGAAGGTCTGCTTACTGGCCATTGCTCGCTCCTTTCACCTGCCTGATCAGCTCCGGGATCACGTCGTAGAGGTCGCCCACAATGCCGGCGTTGGCGATCTGGAAGATTGGCGCGTGGGGATCGGTGTTGATCGCCAGGATGAAGTCGGTGCCGTTCATGCCCACGACGTGCTGGACTGCCCCGGAGATCCCGGCGGCGATGTAGAGCTTGGGCCGCACGGTCTTGCCGGTCTGGCCGACCTGGTGGTCGTGGCCGAGCCAGCCGGCGTCGATCACCGGGCGGCTGGCGCCAACGACCCCGCCGAGGGCATCGGCCAGCTCGCCGAGCAGCGTGAAGCCCTTCGGCCCACCCACGCCGCGCCCGCCGGCGACGATGATGTCGGCATACTCAATGTTGAGCTTCTCCTTGCCGGGGATGAGCCGCAGGCGCCGCACCGGCATATCGCTCTCGTTGAGGTCGAGCGGCTCGCGCAGCAACTCGCCATCGGCCTCAGGCAGGGGCTCCGGCATCGGCAGCACGCGCGGGCGCACCGTGGCCATCTGCGGGCGGTGCTTGCGGCAGAGGATGGTCGCCATCAGGTTGCCGCCGAAGGTCGGCCGGGTGGCGGCCAGGATCTTCTGCTTGGGGTCGATCGCCAGCTCGGTGCAGTCGGCGGTCAGACCGGTGCGTACGCGGGTGGCGATCGTGCCGGCCAGGTCACGCCCGAGGGTCGTCGCGCCAACCAGGAAGATCTCCGGCTGGTACTTGGTGACGAGATTGCTTACGCCGACCCCGTAGGGCAGGTTCCGATACACCTCAAGCAGCGGGGCGTCGATCAGATAGACGCGCCTGGCGCCATAGCGGTAGGCCAGCGGCACGATCCCGGCCACATCGTGGCCGAGCAGCACACCCTCGACCACGCTGCCGGGCAGCTCTGTGGCCAGGCGCTGCGCGGCGCCCAGCAGCTCCCAGGAGACCGGGTGCGGCTTGCCTTCCTCCTGCTCGATGAACACCCAGATGCGTGGGGAGGATGGTGTCTCAACATGCTCGCTCACGACCGGCCTCCGTTGTGGTTCTGGAACATAACAATATTGGCCTGGGCGATCGTGGCCAGGACATCGGCCACTGTCTCGCGCAGGCCATTATCGGCCACCGACACGATCGCCCCGGCGGAGCGCGGCGATGGCGTGAAGGCCTTGCCGACGATCGTGGGCGAGCCCTTGATCCCGACCTGGGCGATATCAAAGGCCACCGGCGTATCGGCATTCCACACTTCGGGCTGGTAGCGCGCGGCCTTGATCAGGTTCGGCAGCGGCGCCCGCTTGACCGTGGCGATCTCCTTCTCGACCGTGAGCAGCACCGGCAGGCTTGCCTCAACCACCTCAATGCCCTGCTCGATCGCGCGGTGGATCACCGCCTTGCGCTTGACCGGATCGAAGGACTCGATCGCCACGGCGTAGCTGACCAGGGGCACGCCGAGCCGGGCGGCAACCCCCGGCCCGACCTGGGCGGTATCACCGTCGATCGCCTGCTTGCCAAACAGCAGCAGATCGACGGGGGTCTTCTCCTGAAGCGCCTCGACCGTGCGGGCCAGCACGTACGAGGTTGCGAGGGTATCAGCGGCTCCGAAGCGCCGGTCACTGACGAGAATGCCCCGGTCCGCGCCCTGCTCGATACACTCGACCAGCGCCTCGGCGGCCTTGGGCGGCCCCATAGTGATCACCGTCACCGTGCCGCCGAACCGCTCCTTGAGCCGCACCGCCATCTCGACGGCGTGGATGTCATAGGGGTTGATGATCGTTGGGATACCCTCGCGGATCAACGTGCCGGTCTCCGGGTTGATCCGCACGTTGGACGTATCTGGCACCTGTTTAATCGCTACCACTGAATGCATAGCATGTCCTCGTCGCGCAGCGCCAGGCGATCTGGCGGGCCGTGGTCGAGCGCGGATGTCGTCGGGCACGAAGGCCCACTGTAGGATGATGATCGGCCCGGTGAGCTTGCCTTTCACGGGCTTCGACGTGAGCGACTGGGCCAAGGCTGACCACGCACCGTCATCGGTGCGGGGTGGTCCACATCGCCGTAGATGATCGGCGGGCGCACGCCTCCTGGGCGAGGCGGGTCATCCCAGCACCTCCTGCGCCGCGTCGCGCTGCGGCAGCACTACCGAGCGGTGATGATCATCCAGGCGGGTTACCGGCGAACGTGGAGGTTTGTCCATCAGACACTCCAGGGAGGAAGGGCGTCGCGCCACGGCGCCACGTGGTCAACGCTCCCGCGGGCAACAAAAAAGCTCACCTCGCATGAGATGAGCCCTACTGGACGCCAGCCGAACAGGCGACGTCAGCGCTCGTCCCTCTGGCGCGAAGGGCGGATGCGAACCATGCTCCAGCCAGGCATTCGGGCTTTCACCGTTGCGCGACAGCGCCGGAATTTCACCGGACTTTCCCTGCTTACTGGCCGACCACGACAGTATGGCACCGGAGCAACTATGCACCTGTTGAGCCGCGGCTCAATTGTTGGTGAGTATACCATGCCTCGGCTCACCCGCTGATCGGTTTCAGGGCGACCGTTACGTCTTGCGGCAGACGATCAGGTCCAGGTGGGCAAACGGGGGGGCGTGGAGCAGGTCGTGGGCGGCAAAGATCACGCCCTCGCGGATGGCGGAGCTGATGCGATAGCCCATCGCCGTCGCAACGAAGGCCTGCTGGCGCTGCGCGGGCGTGAGCTGGCCGAGCTGGGCCGCTTGATAGACGCCGCGGCGGGCAAGGGCGAGCTGTTGGGTGTCGGTATCGGTGGCGAAGATCCTGGACGTCCCGATGCGATCCGGCAGAGCGGCCGTCGTCGCAAGCAGCAGCGCGCAGGCATAGGCGTCTTCACCGGTGCTACAGCCCACCACAGCGTTCTGTGGGCGCATTGATCTCCGTACCGCTAGAGCTCTGTAATGCGCGCTTCCGGGCATCAGGATCGGATAGGGCCAGGACAGTTATAGCGCGCCCCTAAGTATGGCGAAGATACGGCCCGCTGGCCTCAGACTGCTATTCCAGATGTCGCGGCTCAGCTGCCACGCGCCATCTTCCTGCTGCCAGACCACCACGTATTTGCCGTGATCGATGGAGCACGCATGGGGGGGGCAAGCGCACCGCTGCCGCCAGCGGTGGAGACCATCGCGCGAACGATCGCGCAGCGACCCGATCTCACGCCCCAGGTGCTGGAATTCCTGTCCCTGCTCGTCGAGCGCGAGACCGACACGGCTGATGAGCCCTAACTCCTCTGCCTGGGCCTGGAGGGGTACGGCCGCCGGCACGCGGCGGGGCGCTGCGGCGGCCGGGGCGAGGGCCGTTTTCAAAGAAAGGCTACCGCCGCGACGAACATCGCGTACGAATGTCCGGGCTTCATCCTTCATCCTCACTCATAGGCGAGCACGTCGCGCACGGTGAGCCGCGAGGCGCGCCAGGCCGGCAGGGCGCTGCCCAGCGCCGCCAGCCCCACCACCAGGGCCAGCCAGACCAGCACGCCCAGGGGCGAGTAGGCCGGCGGGAGCGGGCTGTTGAGGAAGCCCTGGCCGATGCCGTCGCTCAGCAGGCGGCTGATCGGGATGGCTAGCAGCGAGCCGACCAGCCAGCTGAGCAGCCCGATCAGCACCCCCTCGGCGATGACGATCTGCTGGATGGCCCCGTCCGAGGCGCCCACGGCCCGCAGCACGCCGATCTCGCGCGTGCGCTCGACCACATTCATGCTCATGGTGCCCATCAGCCCGATCGCCCCCACCACCGCGATCAGCACCGCCATCATCGCCAGGAAGACCACGATCACGTTGAACGACTGCTCGAGCACCTGCTTGAAGCTGAGCTGGGTCTGGTTGTAGAAGACCAGCAGCCCCTGCTGCTTGAAGCGCGTATCGAGCGCGTCGGCGACCCGCCGCTGGAAGGCCGCGTCGTGCTGGGTCGTCACCACGCGCACGCTGCCGGCGTAAGCCGCGTTCTGGTCGATCTTGTTCAGGTAGTCGTAGTTCATGTAGGCGATCGACGGGCCGTTGCCCTGCTGCTTCATCACGCCCACGATCACGAACTCGTGCTCGTCGCCGTCGAGCTCGAGGGTCACCCGCGAGCCCACGCCGGCGTCGGGCTCGGCCCTGATGAACTTGGTGTCGACGACAATCGCGTTGCCGTCCTCCTTGAGCAGCCAGCGGCCCCGCAGGACCGTCGGCCGCATGAGCGTGGTGCCCCAGGGCGGCGCGATGATCTGCATCTGGTCGCCGGTGCTGTCGTCGTCGCGCACCCTGTGGGTGCTGGCGCCGGTCCAGAACTCGACCCGCTCGACGCCCGGCGTGCCCAGGGCGATGTCGGCGATCTGGTCCTTGCGGTAGCCCTGCGAGAAGTTGATCCGCACATCCTCGCCGAAGAAGTTCATCAGCTCGCCGATCTGCTTCTCGATGGAGAGCTGGGTCGAACTGACGGCGATAAAGATCGCCCCGCCGAGGGTCAGGGTGAACAGGGTGAGCAGCAGGCGGCCCTTGCGCCTGAAGGTGTTGCGCAGCGCCAGGAGCAGGGGCCGGCTGAGGAAGCGCACGCGCTCGAGGGCGCGGTCGATCAGCCCCTTGCCGAACTTCCCGCGCCCCAGCCCCTGGCTGGCCATGGCCTCGCGCACGGTGAGCCTGGCGCCCATGGCCACCGGCCCGAGGGCCGCCAGCAGCGGCACCAGCAGGGCCACGGCCGTCTGCACGGCCAGCACCCACGGCGAGATAGTGAAGGGCCCCATGTCGAAGTTCAGCAGCCCGGCCATCATCTGGGCGACGACGTAGGCGGCCCAGGCCCCGGTGGGGATGGCGATCAGCAGGGCCAGCAGGCCCAGCAGCAGCACGAAGACCAGGTACATCACCGTCAGCTGGCCCGTCGAGGCGCCCACGGCCTTCATCACCCCGATCTGGCGCTGCTGCTGGAGCAGCACGGCGCCCACGGTGTTGATGATCAGGAACATGGACAGGAAGACCATGAGCACGGCGAGGATGGTGAGCACGGCGGTCAGGGCGTCGAGGCCGGACTGCATCGGGCTCTCGCCGGGGCGCGGGATGTAGGTGTAGTAGCCGTACCCGCTGCGCTCCAGCCGCCGCTCGACCTCGGCGGCCACCTGCTTGAGGTGGTCCATGCTCGTGCTGCCCTCCTCGACCGTGAGGTAGACCAGATCGTAGCGCCGCTCCTCGCCCAGCCACTCGAGGGTGTCGAGGGTGATATAGCCCAGCAGCTGGTTGGTGAAGAAGGTGGGCGGCTGCGAGGCGTCGAAGACCGTGCCGACCAGGGGCATCAGCTTGCGCGTGCCATCCTGGAGCTCGATGGTCAGGGGCGCGCCCTCGGGCACCTTGAAGAGCGAGCCGCCGCTGCGCTCGATCACGATCTCGCGCTCGCCCACTGGCCACTGGCCGCTATTGGGGCGCACCTTATTAATCTTCATCGCCGTCAGGTCGTCCACGGCGTAGAGGATCAGGCTGCGCCAGTCGCCGGGCGCGACCTCGGCGCGCACGGTGGTCATCGTCACGGCCTCTGCCTCGGCCACGCCGGGCGTCTTGCGCAGCGTCGTCACCAGATCATCGTCGAAGCCCGGCCAGATCTGGACCTGGATGGCGCCGGGGTTGATGCGCCCAAACGAGGCCGCCACATCGCGCTGCATCAGCTCGTTGGACCCGGAGACCATCCCGATGGCGAAGACGCCGATGGCGATCGAGAGCACCGCCAGCATCGTGCGGGTAAGGTTAGCCGACAGGTCGCCCAGGATCTTGCGCCAGCGAGGTGCGATCATAGCGCCTCCTTATTGTTTGTCCCCTGGTAGCAGCCCCAGTTTATGGCCCGGCGGGCAACCTGCCATCACCCGCCGGGGTGAACGATGTAGGGGCGGCCAGGAGGGGCACGGGGAGGGCCTGCCCTCCCCGGAAGAAATACCCCTCACAACCAGGTTGTCGGGCCACTACGATACGAACACATGCGAGGTGAAGGCGCTGTGGGGCACGTGGTGGCCGAGGCGCAGGCGAGCCCGGGGGCCGGCGGCCAGGTCGCGGGCGTCAAGGATGACCGCCTCGGACTGGTGGCGCGCGGCGTCGTAGACCATAGCAACCTGCGAGGCGCCGCCTGAGCGCAAGGTATACCTGCGCCAATCACCCGCCGCTTCACCCGCGGAGGTGACATGCCCTTACCACGCCACGGCATAGAGTACGGCGGGAATGATCGCAGCCTCCGCCAGCGGGCGGACGGCGATGAACCTCTGGAGGCATCTGATGAAACGCAGCACCCTGTTCATAGCCGTCGCCGGTATGATCGCCGGCGTCGTGGTCGCGCTGCTCCAGTTCGGCGCCCTGGTCGCGCTGGCGCCCCAGGTCATCCGCGGGCAGGTGCCGGCCGTGCAGGTCGGCGAGATAGTCGGCGGCGACTGGGCGCTCCCCCTGCTGGGCGCTGTCGCCGGCGTCATTGCCGGCTGGCTAGCCCTGCGGGGCGCTACTGATGGGCCGATCTGGCGCGGGCTGCGGGCTGGCGCTGCGGCTGGCGCCGGCATCTTCATTGGCGTCACGCTGGCCTTCGCCGGGCTGCTGGCCATGCTCGGCGCCGACCCCGCGGTGCAGGAGTTCATCCGTATGAGCGAGCCGCACCCCGAGGCGCGCCTCGCCCCCGCCGCCATCCCCTGGCTCGGCGGCGTGGTCGGCGCCCTGCTCGGCCTGTTCGCCGGCGGCAAGAGCCTGCTCGCGGCCATCCTGGGCGGCCTGGTCGTCGATCTGCTGCACGAGCGCCGCGTCGACGGTGCGCCGCACCCAGCCCACTAGCTCTGCCTCGGAGGTGCGATCTTGCAAGTGCCAACCAGTATGGCCCTGCCAGCCAGTCAGCGGGCCGATAAGGTGCTGCGGTACCTTGTCGGCCTGACGGCCATCATCGTCCCGCTGCTCTATATCCTGTCTGATGCCGTGGAGGTTGTGCAGGGCGGCCACAGCCAGGCATCGCTCGCGCTGACCTACCTCGGCGAGGCGCCGACGGTCTTCTTCATCCTTGGCCTGCATGTGGTGCAGCGCCCCCGGGCCGGGTGGCTGGGCCTGAGCGGGGCCATCCTGTACGGGTACGCCTTCATCTTCTGGGCGGGCTTCACGCTGCACGGCCTGTTCACACACGCGTCAGACCTGCCAGCGATGGCCGCCAGCGTGGGGGCCCTCTATGATGTGCACGCGGTCATCCAGGTTGTCGGTGGCGCGCTCATTGGCTGGTCAGTACTGCGCGCGGGCGTGCTCCCACGCTGGACGGGCGTCCTGCTGATGCTCGGCATGCTCGCGCACGTGGCGCTGTCACCGCTTGGGCTGTCCGAGAGCTACCGGTGGATCGCCAGCACTACCCAGAACCTGGCGTTTGTCGGTATGGGGCTGGCGGTGGTCTTCGGCGTCCGCGCCGGCGCGCGTGCTCCCGGAGCGGCGACCTGGTGCGGCTAGGCCGCGCAGAGGGCGGGGTCGAGCCGTAGGGCGGGGAGGCGCGCAGCGCCAATCCTGAAGCCGTGATGCCACCGCAGCGCGCGATGCCTGGTATGATAGGTCGCGCCAGGCGCTATGGAGCATAGGAGCCACACGATGACACTCCCCCAGGGCATGGAGATCACCGACCTGATCCAGGCACACTGGAACCTGCTCGCGCTCCAGCTCCCGCCCGCCCAGCAGGCGCTCTTGCGCGGCCCGCGCACCGAGGCCCAGGGGCTGAGCGATCTCTAGATCACCCTGAACGACTACGCGCGGATGCTGTTTGAGGCCACGCGCCGGCAGGGGCTGCCGACCTGGGTGCCGCGGTCGGGGCCGGTGGCGCTGGGGTCGACGGAGGCGCGCCAGGTGCTCCCGGCTTGCGAGGCGCCAGTCCAGGTGAGGCCCGATACGTTTGCCCGGACCATTGATGCGCTGAGCGCGGCGCATAGCCCCGGCCGTGCTGGCGGCAGCGGGCGCGACGCTGACATGTGGCACGCGCTGTAGCTACGAGAGACAATAATGGATCAGCATACCCTCGCGCCGCGGCGGGTCGTCTTCTTCGGCGACTCGCGCGCGGACTGGTGGCGGCCCCTGCCGCAGCTCCCCGGCGTGCAGTGCCTCAGCCGCGGGCTGCCCGGCGCCTCGTCGGCCTATGTGCTCCAGCGCTTCCACGCATTGGTGGCGCCGCTGCGGCCGGACATCGTCGTCGTGCAGGCGGGGGTCAACGATCTGGTCGAGCTGACGCTGGGGCATCGGGAGCGGATGCAGGTGGTGGCCGCGACGCGCCGGAGTATCGAGGCGGTGGTCGCCAGGGCCCGCGACCTGGGCGCGGGTGTGATCCTGACGACGATCTTCCCCCTGGCCCGCGGCCCGCTGCCGGACACAGTGGTGCAGCGGGCCATCGCCGAGCTCAACCGCGATCTGCTCGGCCTGGCCGCCGCGGATGTGCAGGTGCTCGACAGCGTGGCGGTGCTGGCCGGGCCGGACGGCTACGTGCGCGACGCCTACGCCGACGACGAGCTGCACCTGGGCGCGGCGGGCTACGCGGCGCTCAACGCCGCGCTGGCGCCGCTGCTGGGCAATGGGATCAGGGCGAGCGCTGATACGTAGTCACGGTTGCGACCGGACGGCGGGTGACGCCTGTCGGAGTTATGGTGGCGGTGGCGGTTCTGGTCGGCTGGAGGGCATCGATCCGCGCTTTGAGCGCCGTGATCGTTGCCTGGGCATGGGCCAGATCGCTGGCTGCCTGTTGCCCTTTGGCCTCAGCGGTATACCAATTTTCATACAGCTGAGTAATGATGCTCTTATCGCTACCAGGGCCTCATGGGCCACCTCGACCTGCTCGTCATTCGCGCCAGACCCGGTCCGCAGCACCAGGCGCGCCGCGATCAGCTTATTGAGCACGCGATCCACCCGCCCCTCGGCCTCGCCCAGCCTCTGGCGTGGGAGCGATGAAGGTCTGCATCGTCGGGGCATCTGGGAAGCTTGGGCAATATATGGTGCAGCACGCGCTGGATCGGAACTACGAGGTGGTTGGCGTGTGTCGGGAGGAAAGCGTGGAGAAGCTCGATGCGTTCAAGGGGCGCATCACCGTCGTTCCCGGCGCAACCGACAACCGCGAGGTGATCAAGCGCGCGGTCTCAGGGTGCGACGCGGTGCTCGTCGTGCTGGTCCCGCGCGGGGAGAGTATCCCAATAGTTAGGAGCGCGAGACCACCGCCTCGCGCTCCTGTTGTCTCCTCACACCGCGCATGCAGCCTTCACGTCCAGCTACATCATTTCCTCCGCTCGGTAGTCGGCTCCATCTAGGTGATGCACAGGCGCCTCGTGAGCGACACGTGACCGGGGCCTGGCTAGACCTCGACGATCTTGAACTGCGCCCCCGCCGGGTCGGCCAGGGCGGCCATGCGGCCGAAGGGCGTGGGCTCGATGGCACTCAGGGCCTTACCGCCGTTGGCAGTCACGGCGGCCACGGTCGCGTCGGCGTCGGCCACGCCGAAGTAGGTGATCCACTGGGGCGGGAAGGCCCCCCAGCTCGGGTCGGTCTGCATCACCGCGCAGAGCATCTGCTCGCCGTGCTTGAACACGTAGTACTCGGGGCCGCCCGGCATCGGGTCAGCTGTGGCGCCGAGGAGGGCGCAGTAAAAGTCGCGGGCCTGCGCCGCGTTGGGCGAGTACAGCTCGTACCAGGCCGCCGCGCCCGGCTCATCGTTGACCTGCGAGCCGATGTGCTCGCCGGCCTGCCAGAAGCCGAACGGAGCTCCCGTCGGGTCCTCCAGCACCGCCATGCTGCCGAAGGGGGCCACGCGCATCGGCGGGACGTGCAGCTTCGCGCCGAGCTCCACCGCCCGGGCCACGTCGGCCTCGATGTCGTTCGTGGCGAAGTACAGGCTCCAGGCGTAGGGCGCCGGCGGGGCGCCAGGCATCGGGCCGCCCAGGCCGGCGGCGACCCGCCCGCCAACCCGCGCGTTGGTATAGCCGCCGTACTCAGGGGCGCCGATATCATACTCCCAGCCAAAGATGGTCTGGTAGAACGAACGGGCCGCCTCAATGTCGGGGGTCATCAGATCGACCCAGGTGGGCGTGCCGGCCGGCTTGGGCTGCGTGTGTGTCGTCACCGTTCCTCCTCAGTTCACTCGAAACGCTGGAGAGTCAGCAGTGGCTCGGTGCGAGCGGACCGCTCAGGACTTCAGGACGCGAAACTGGAGGTGGGTAACCCCCGGGGACTCGAGCACCCGCGCGCTCCAGGGCCAGCGGCGGCATCTGGTCGAACAAGCGCAGACCGTCGCCGAGGAGCCTGGACACGAGGCGGATGTTGATCTCATCGACCAGGCCGGCGTTCATGAACTGCTGCGCCGTCTGGGCCCCGCCTGCGATGCAGGCCGCCTTCTCGCCGGCGGCCGCCTGGGCCTCGGCCAGGATCTGCTCGACCGTGGGGACGAAGGAGAAGGTTACCCCACTGTTGGTGACCGGCGGTCGCGCCGTGTGGGTCAGGACGAAGTGCGGTATCTTGTAGGGTGTCTCGAAGCCATCTGGCTGCTCACCAAACGACAGGCGCGCTGGTGTCTCTCAGGTGGGGAGTGCGTAGCGCTGCACGATGAGATCCTGCATACGGGCGCGGCTCTCGCGTGCCGACAGCTCGGCGTGCTCAAGCTCTGCGGCAGTGGCGGCGAGTTCCTCGTCCTGCAAGATGGTCTGGAACCAGTGGGTGTAGTCGCCTCGCCGCAGGTGATACTGCCATGTCGCGTCGTCGATCTCCTGAGCCAGTCGGATGAACTCGGCGAGATTGCCTGCTGGCACATTGAGGCGGTTCTCGGGACCGCGGAAGTAGAAGCTGGTGTTCGGCCCAACGGTCACGATAGGCTGTTGCAACGCCACCAGGGCGTCGGGCCACTCATGGAGCGCCTGGGTGTTCGGCCCAACGGTCACGATAGGCTGTTGCAACGGTAGGCTGGCCTGCTGCAGGTAATGCTGCCAGACCCGCATCCCATACAAAGGGAACTGGAGTGCGTACCCGAGCAGCGTCTGCATCATCTGAACGCCGAGGTAGGGAACAACAGCTGCAGAGCGCCACCCCTGCTGGGCGAGGGCGATGTTCAGGTCAATCGTGGCAGAAAACACACGCTTCCCTACGTCGATAGCCTCGGTCATAGCCTGCAGCGCCTGATCGGTTTGCTTCGTTATGCCCTGGTGGGTCATTTCTCTGATTCTCCCGTTTAATTGAACCGCGCACACGAGTACCGGATCACTCAATGTGCTGTGATATGCTATGGAGTTGGAAATACGTTAGCGCTGGTGCGACGTCTGTGGCGCACCGAGAAGCAGATAGTGGCAAGAACTATGCCAAGTCGCAGCACCACTTAGCCCTTAGCCACGAAGTCATGGTCGGGCGTGCACGAT
>JAAXUL010000404.1 GCA_013336035.1 Chloroflexales bacterium | reverse complement strand
TGCCGGGCGAGGTCTGGCGGGCGAACATCCGGCGGCAGGTGTGGGCGCGCGACGGCGGCCGCTGCCGCGGCCCGTACTGCATCGGCGCGGCCTCGCTCCCCCTCGACGCCGCCCACATCGACCACATCACCCCGCTCTCCAAGGGCGGGACCAACGAGCTGAGGAACCTACGGACGCTCTGCCGGCGGTGTCATGTCCTGAGAGCCGGCCGCGAGCACCAGGGGATGATCGCCGCCGCCCTGCGCGACGGGATTATTCCTGCCGACTGGCGCCCGCTGGTCTGGGACGATTGACCGATGGCGGAAACAGACGTTCCCGCCGACGACTGAAACGAGGCCACCTATGTCGAACGACCCCACGCTCGTCGGGGCCTACCAGGAGCTGCGAGCCCTAACCGAAGACCTGGTCGACGCCGCCGACGAGGCCCAATACCAGCAGGTGCGACTGGCCATCACCCACTGGCTCCAGGGCCACTGCACCGACTGCGGCGTCCTGATCGACCGCGAGCGGCGCCGGCAGCGCGAGGCCGAGCCGCGCTGCCTGGTGTGCGCGCTGCCCATGCGTTCCGCTCCGTCCACGCCCCCCGGGGACGACACCGAGGTGCCATTTTAGGAGGCCCCGATGTTCAAGGCCATTATCCGCATGATGGACGTGCCGACGGCGCTCGCGCTGCTCGCCCCGCGCGTGCAGCGGCTCGGGCGCGGCGGCGCACTGCTGATCTTCTCGTGCTGCCTCATCTGCCTGGGGCCGCTGGCCTACCTCTGGTGGAAGTACGACCTGTCCAGCACCTGGGACTGGTTCCGCTGGCTGCTCGGCGACCGCGCCCTCGCCGAGGGGCAGGTGCGGGCCGCGGCCACCCAGGTCGGCGCCGACAAGGACACGGCGGGGCTGGTGATCATCCTGTTCGGTTTCGGATTCACCCTGCTGCCGTCGGCCGTCCAGGTCGGCCTCGCGCGGTTCGTGAACGTGCCGGCGCTCGGCTTCCTGGTCAAGGTCGCCCTCGGCTTCGACCTGGTGACGGACTGGGGGCCGATGTGGGAGCTAGCGGCGAAGAACCTCTGGTTTGATACGACCTTCCGCTGGTGGCCGCTGGCGGGCCTGGCCCGGCTCATCGCGGCGGCCATCGGTGCGGTGCTCGCCTCGGTAGTCATCCAATCGGCGGTCATCCTGATCATCGCGGCCCTGATCTACCTGGCCGCAGTCATCCTGCTCGGCCCGCCCCCGTCACGGCCGACGGCGACCATCGAGCAGTAGCGAAGGAGGCACACATGGCACGGACCCAGCCAGGCACGGAGATCGACATGGACCTGCACCCCCGCGAGTTCGGCGTCGCCCTGGTGATGGCGGCAACCTGGTACTTCGCCGGCCCGTGGGGCATCCTGCCGACGCTCTGGTTCCTCTACCTGATCACGAAGGAGAAGCCGGCCTGGCTGGGCCAGAGTGTGAAGCTGCTGCCCGTCCCGGCCCGCCGGGCGCTGGTAGCCCAGCTGGAAGGTGCCCAGACCGCCTGGGAGCGGCTGAGCGCCCCGTGGCGGGAGCAGGAGGGAGTGCAGGGTGCCACGGCCGCCCTGCCCGCCCCCGGCCTCGCCTGGGGTGAGGACGACGACCCGCTGGCGGGGGCGCTGGGGCCCGACACTGGTGAGGACGACCTGCCCCTGCCGATGGTGGCGCTGGACCAGCTCGCCCGGAGCGACAACCTGCTCATCGTCGGCAACCGGGGCTCGGGCAAGACGACCCTGATGCAGGCGCTCATCGCCCGGCGCCGCTCCCCGTGCTACATCCTCGACCCGCACAACCACCCGGGCAAGTGGCCGGCGCGGGTCATCGGCGGCGGGCGCGACTTCGCCGCGATCTACGCGGCGCTGCGCCGGGGCGACGCGGAGCTGACCGTGCGCGCCCGCCGGCTCAACCTCGACCCGGGGGCCCGGTTCGCGCCCTTCACCCTGGCCTCGGACGAGTGGGGCTCGGTGACGAGCGAGATCACAGTCGGCAAGGACCAGGACTCGCCGGGGCGGCTGATGATCCGGCTGCTCAAGGAGGGCCGGAAGTTCGGCATCTCGTTCATCGGCTGCGCCCACGGCGACACGGCCGAGAGCCTGGGCTCCAAGGGCGACACGGCGGCGTTTCGGAACTCGTTCGACTGGATCGTCTACTGCGGCGCGTTCGTCGCCCAGCAGCTGCGGGATCAGCCCGAGGCCATGCGGCGGCTCCCACTCGGCCGCACCCCCGAGGGCGGGACGTTCCCCCTGATCGTCGTCGCCATCTCGCCGGTGACCGGTGAGCGCCGGCTGCTCGACCTGCGGGGGCTCGACCAGCAGCGCCCAGCGCTCACACCTGTGACTCCCCCGGCCCAGGAAGCGGCCCCTGCGCCAGCACGCCCGGCTGACGCTGAGCCGGCTCCGGCTTCCGACGTTACCCATGACCTCGGGCTGGAGCCGCCGGATGCCGACGTGATCGGGGACGGTCGGTCGGGCGAACAGGCGGAAACGGCTGTTTCCGCCGTCACAACGCCCCTGACCCGGCCAGACGAACGGACGGACACGCCCGTTTCCGCGATACCCGAGCTGCGCAGCCGCGAAGACCTGATCCGGCTGCTGGTGGCCGCCGGGTGGGGCGTCACCCAGATCCGCGACACGCTCAAGGGCACCAACAGCGAGATCGGCGCCCTGGTCCGCCAGATCGAAGACGAGATTCTGCGACAGGGAAGGAGCTAGCCAATGGCCATCACCGTGCGCGAGCGGGCGACCGCGCCCACACCCATCGCCCAGCAGCTGCGCATCGACCCGGCCCTGCTCGAGCGCCCCGAGGCCCAGGCCGCCCGCCAGCGCGGGCTGCTGCGGGCCAAGCACGACGCCCTGCGCTCGGCTGAGGGCCTGGTCGGCTGGGCCCGCCCGCTGCTGATCGGCGTGCTGACCGTCTCGTTCCTGCACCTCTGGCACCAGATCGCCCGGATCGCCCCCGAGGGTGTGCCGGCCCTGCCCCTCCCCGCCTGGACGCACTGGCTCTCGGCGGCCCTGCTGTAGCTCAGCGTGGACGCCACCGCTCTGTACCTGGTGGCCACCCGCTCGGCGGCACAATACGCGCGGCTCGGCGGCCAGGGCAGCGCTGCGGTCTGGTTCTTCTACCTGCTTACCGCAGCCCTGAACTCGCTGTTCGTGCTGAGCTACACCCCTGGGCTGCCCCGGGCCGTGCAGGCCATCACCCCCACACTCTCACTCGTCGGGGCCGTGCTACTGGGGCTGCTGGTGCCGATCAGCATCGCCGCGCTCGAACACGCCCGCCAGGTCGCCGACGTGGCCCGGCTCAGCCTGCTGGTCGAGGTCGAGACCCTGCGCGGGCTGGTGGCCCGGGGGGCGGAGCCGCCCGAGCCACCGGCGACGGACGCGCCGGCGATCGCCGCGGACGACCGCGCCGCAGCAGCAAACATAGTAGCCATATCGCGCACCTATCGCTGCAAGTACTGCGACGCCACCGAGCTCAGCGCATCAGAGCTGATGACCCACGGCCGACGCCACGCGCGCTATGGCACGTGCGCAACGCCGACGGGAGGCGGCGAGGAGGGCGAGCCGCGTCCATCATAGCGCGTGCTCGAAGGGACGCATGGCCCGCCCGGCACACGGGCCATGCGCCCGCTACAGGCCAGACGAGCCAGGGTGGGAAGGAGCGTTGCGCGTGCTGCTATTACGCGGTAATACCGTAAAACGGTTATACATCCAGGCCATGACCCACAGTCCATGATGAAGGAATCCCGATTGCAGCGCGGTGTAAAGCATATTCTGTCCAACGACCGTTAAACCGTTTGACAGAAATACTGCTTTACCGTTTTACGGTAGTACGTTAACAAGGTATGCTCATTTCCGAGTACGTGATCTGCATGCGGCAAATGGCACCCTGGACTCTTCGAGAATGCACGAGAACGATGACAAACGGATCATGGGGTGTCATACATTATGTCTCTACGAGACTCGCTCAATCTTTACACGTATGGTACGATAGCCGTGGTACAGTTGTGCGCGGTGCGACACGGCCAGCGCTGGCCATCTCACCTGGAGCCGCACGGCGGCCGCCCAGGGGAGCAGACAACGCTGGCACGCCAGAGCGACAGCGCGGCATCAGGATGCGCTCGCCTGGTTGACAGCGCAGCGCGCCAGGCCATACACTGGGGTCAACCGAACAGGTGATCGAATCCAGGCCCAGCCACACCCAGGCGTGCCCAGCGCACGGCGAACCACGCCGGCGCCCCTGGACGGTGTTGGCAACCAGCTCAGCGTTTTTTCCCGCGTGCGCCCATCGCCGCCCTGGCGGCCCGGCGCACGACCGAGATACGGAAGCCTGACGGAGCACGATGATGTAGAACCGAGCAACGCACGAACCCAGCGGCATACCTTCAGGGCAGACAATGCCCAGAGGCGCTCGCAACACAGGTTCTCGGGACATGCGAAAGGCCCCCGACCCCCTCGCCGCCAAGCATGAGGTCGAAGGCCCTAGTCCAGCCGCCCGAGCAAGCGAGCGCAGCTGGCTTTGCTGTACCCACTATAGCATCCCCTGATCCCGGCGTCAACCGTCTCAGGTAGGCATGCTGGCTTTGTGTTGCCAGCATTCCGGCAGGGGTGCCGTGGAGTACCTTCCGTGGACCCGTTCGCAACCAATCACACCGTGGGCCTCCCGCCCGGCCTGCCGCCCATGCGGCTAGTCAACCGGCGCACGCTCGAGCACGCCGGCGCGTGCCCGTTCTGCGGCGGCGACCACCGCAGCGACCGCTTCCACGTCTGGCTCGAGCCCGGCAAGGAGCGCTTCTGGTGCCGCGCCTGCAATAGCAAGGGGCCGCTCAAGAAGCTCCTGGGCGACGACGCGCGCCCCCGGATCACCCTGCCCCCGCGGCGCCAGACTCGGCGCGTCGTAGCAGCTCCCGTCCCGGCGCACCAGGCCCACTACCGCGCCCTCTACACCACGGTGGCCCTCTGGGCCCACGGGCTGCTCCGCGAGCCAGCCAACCCCGACCCGCTCGCCTACCTGCACCAGCGCGGCCTCGACGACCGCACGATCGACGAGGCGGTGCTGGGGGTCACGCTGCGCGACCCCGCGGCCCTCGCCGACGTGCTCACGCGCGACTACGCCGAGCTCCTGCCCTACGCTGAGGAGGCGGGGGTGCTAACCCGGGACCCCGCCGGCCAGCTCCGCGCCCACGCAAACCTCTGCGGCTGCCTGGTCTTCCCGTACATCGCCGGCGGCGAGATCGTCGACCTCCGCACCCGCACCTACCCCGGCAAGGGCTACCGCTCACTCTCCGGCGGCTACACCGAGCGCGGCTCGCTCTTCCCCTATGGCTGGGACGCGCTCGATACCACCGACACGGTCATCCTAACCGAGGGCGAGTTCAAGGCCCTGGCCGTCGCCCAGGGCTACCGCGAGGGCCGCCTCAGCGTGCCAGCGCTCGCCCACCCGGGCCTCAGCTACCTGCGCGAGGAGTGGCCGGCCCTGCTCCAGGCACGCGGCGTCCGCACCGTCATCCTGGCCTACGACAGCCAGCGCCGCACGGTCAAGGACGGCGTCATGCAGCTCGCGGCCGAGGAGACCTGGACGATCCGGCACGGCCAGCGCCTGGAGGCCGCGGGGCTCACGGTGCGGGTGCTCAGGCTCCCGCTGGCCCCCGGCCAGGACAAGGCCGACCTCGACGCCTTCCTGCTAGAACAGAGCGCCACGCGCCTCCAGCACGCCATCGACACGGCCCCCTCACTGGCCGAGTACCACCGCTCACTGCCCCTGCCGCTGCTCCAGCGCGCCGGCCTGCCGCTCCCGGGCAGCTACCCCCTGCGCCGCGCCCGCCCGCAGCGCCTGGAGCTGCAGTCAGCCGCAGCCCCCGCCGTTGCACCCGCCGTCCCGCTCACGGAGGCACGGGCACAGATCGCGGCCCAGGTGCGCGACCACGCCCTCGGCGGGCAGGGCTTCCTCGTGCTCGCTCACCCCCCGGGGGCCGGCAAGGGGCACAACACCACCCTTGGCCTCAAGCAGTATCTGCTGGCCCACCCGACACCGGGCCAGATCATCTGGACAGCACTCCGCAAGGACCAGATCCACGACCAGCAGGGGCTGGAGCTCGTGCCGCTGCACGGGCGCAACCAGGGCAACTGCCGAAAGATCGGCGAGGCCCAGGCCCTCAGCGCCCGTGGCTACAGTGTGCGCGAGACGCTCTGCCAGCGCCGCTGCCCCTATCTCAGCAGCTGCGGCTACCTACGCCAGTTCGGGCAGGAGGCCGACTTCTTCGCCTCCATGCCGCTGATGCAGGCGACCAACTGGTGGAAGGACGCCAGCGTCGTGGTCCTCGACGAGTTCGACCCGGCCCGCCTGAGCCGGATCGTCGCCCTCACCACCGCGGACCTCGCCGCCATCGCACGCGCGACGACATGCGCCCACGCGCAGACCGTGCTCGGCTGGGTGGCGCGCCTCCTCGGCGACGCGACGGATCGGGCCGTCGCCGGGAGCATGCTGCTCGCCGAGCTGGAGGGCCTCGCCCGCGCCGACGGCCTGGATCTGCTCGCCACCGTACAGGCCGCCATCGACGCCCTCCCGCCCGAGGAGGAGCAGTACATGCTGCCGGGCTTCCCGCAGGGGGCGACGCTGGTCGACTACGAGAACCTGCCGCCGAACTACCTCACGACCCTGCTCCACCAGCTCGCCCGCGAGGGGCGCAAGCGCCTGACCGGCCTCCCGTTCACCAGCCGGCTGGAGGTGCGCGGAGGGCGCCTGTGGCTCTACCTGCGCATCGAGCACCTGATCCAGCAGCTCGCCCGCCCCGAGCAGCCCAAGGTGCTCCTGGACGCGACGGTCAACGCCGACCTGCTGCGGGCGATCTTCCCGACCACCCCGATCCAGCTGGAGCAGCCGCGTTTGAGCGGCGGGGCAACAGTGATCCAGGTGATCAGCCAGGACTGGGCCAAGAGCGGCCTCAGGGGTACCCGGCGCGAGCGCTGGTACGACGAGGTGGCCCGCGCGATCCGGCCGGGCCGGCCGACCCTGGTCGTCTGCACCCAGGCCTGTGAGGAGGGCCTGAGCAGCGCCCTGCGCGCCCGCGGGCACGACCAGGCCGTCGTGGCCCACTACGGGGCGCTGCGGGGCTCCAACGCGTTTAAGGGCTACGACGTCGTCCTGGCCCAGGTCTACCACCCGAACCTCGAGGCGATCACCCGCGAGGGC
>JAAXUL010000403.1 GCA_013336035.1 Chloroflexales bacterium | reverse complement strand
GGAGGCATCGAATGAGCTTGCGACATCACGCCCTGACCACGCTCATGATTGTCGGCTTGCTGCTCGCCCTCGCCGTCCTCGCGCGCCCCACCCCGCTGCGGGCCAGCGCGCTGACCTTCCCCCGCGGATGAGCCACTCGGCCGTGCGCCTCGCCGACGGCCGCGTACTCGTGGTTGGCGGCACCGACAGCCTCCTGGCCGAGATCTACGACCCTGCCACTGGCAATTGGGCGACGACCACAGCGATGGGCCTCACCCATTTCGCGCCGGGGGCGGCGCTGCTATCGGACGGGCGGGTGCTGGTGGTCGGCGGCAACTATGGCGAGGTCGGCAACGAGATCTACGACCCCGCCACCGACAAGTGGTCGCTCGCGGCCGTCAACCCGGGCGGCCCGCACGGGCAGAAACCGATGGTCGCGCCGCTCGCCGACGGGCGGATGCTCGTCATCGGCGGCAACTACTGGCAGCCCTCCAAAGTCGAGCTCTACAATCCCCAGGCGGATGACTGGACGGTGGTCAGCCTCGACGAGCAGATCAATGGGATGACGGCCGCGCCCCTATCCGGAGGCCAGTTCCTGATCTTCGGCAATAATGGTGCGAATACCATCGCTCGGATCTTCAATCCGGCCAGCGGTGCACTCACTCGCGCGGCGCGGCCGCCCCTTTCCATCGGCCCGTGCACCATCACCCCGCTCGCGAACGGCAGCCTTTTGTTCATAAACATTGGCTACTACGGCCAGGGGGCCAACCCCAACGCTAGCATATACATCTACGACCCCGCGCACAACCGGTGGATGTACGCGCGCCCCCCCGCACCCCTCCGTCAGGCCCCCACGGCGACCCTGCTCGACAGCGGGCTGGTCCTCCTCACGGGCGGCTACGACCCGCCCGAGAATGCGCTGGCGAGCGCTGAGCTCTATGATCCCGCGGCGGCCATTTTCAACAAGCTTGTCTACCTGCCATCGGTCCACCAGAGCTTCCCGTATGAGCCGAGGGCCGCCCCCAACTACACCATCGTCCTGCCTCGTGGCCCAACTGCGACCCCGTAACACAGCCCGGCTCGGGCCCAGGGACATCGATACAGGGTGACCATGGCCAATTGAGGTGAGTCTCAAGCTTGTAAATTGCTGATAAGGTATGATCCCATCAAATGCAGTGAATATCGCTACAGCTTCCACAGCATCACAATGCGCTCCGCTCGTGTCTCCCGGCATTCCAACCCGGTGGCGTTATCATCAAATGCTTGTCTTTTTGGTATAGATTACAGCCCAACTTGGGCGGAAGAATTGTCCTTGAAGCGCGAGCCCTTGCGGATATAGGGGCACATCACGGTCAGGCTCTTGTGGCCGGTCTGCTCCTGATCGTCCGCTCGCTCACCAGCAGCGCCGGCTGAGAAATAAAAATAGCAGTCTCTCCGTCATTGCTGTGCACTTCGAGGTGCGCAGCAATCAGCGGCTCGACCTCGATGGGATCATCGTGGGCACGGCCGACGAAGCGCTGCCCTACTTCGGCTCGGGCGCCATGGCGATCAGCAGGGTCAGGCGCCCCGGGCCCACATTGACCACGCCGTGGGCCATGTCGGCAGGGGCCCAGGCCAGGCCTCCCGGGCCCAGCCGCCGGGTCTCGCCGGCCACGGTAAATTCGCCCTCGCCCTCGACCACGTAGTACAGCTTGTCGCGCCCCGCGTGGCTGTGGGACGCCTGCGCCTGGCCCGGCTCCAGGCAGTCCATCCCCACCAGCATATTCGGGCTCAGGAAGATCGTGCTCTTGAACCAGCGCCCCGCGCCCGCCCCCACATGCTCGCTATAGTGGGTGAAGTTGCTCATCGCCTCCTCGCCTCTCGCTACAGCCCCACCTGGGCCGCGGCGTTCTCCCGGAAGAGTGAGCCCTCGCGGATGTAGCGCCGGAGCACAGGCAGGCTCTTGTGGCCGGTCTGCTGCATGATCACCCGCTCTGACACGCCCGCCTGCGCGGCCGCCGTCGCCAGGCCCGCCCTTAGACTGTGACCACTGAAGTGGGCCGGGTCGAGCCCGGCGAGGGTCGCTGCGCGCTTGACGATCGTCGCCACAGCATGGCCGGTGAGACGCTGGGGGCGGATCTGGCCGTGGCGGTTAATCGGCCGGAAGAGCGGGCCTGCGGTCAGCCCGGCAAGCTCCTTCCAGGCGCGCAGCGCCCGCACCGGGCAGGTGCGCGGGGTCGAGCCGTAGGGGATGCCCTTCTTCATGCCCTCGCCGGCCTGGTCGGTCTTCGAAGCACGCAGCGTCACGACGAGGCCATCGCTGGTCTCGCGCACGTCGGCGACGTCGAGGCCGACCAGCTCCGAGCGCCGGAAGGCGCCGGCGAAGCCGAGCAGGAGCAGCGCCCGGTCGCGCACGCCGATCGCCTCCACGGGCAGGGCCTCGATCATCGCCTTGAGCACCTTCGTCACCGCTGGCTCCTTCGCCGCCGGGGCCGTACCCTTGGTGCGCCGGATGCCCTGCATCACCGTACGGACGTGGGCGTCGTGGGTGGGCGAGGGGTGGCCGGCGAGCTGGTGAGCCACACTGATTGACGAGAGGCGGCGCTGGATGGTGGAGACCTTCCGGCTCTCGGCGAGCACTGATATATAGAGGATGAGCGTCTCGGGGCTCGCGGGGAGGCTCACTCGGCCGTGCTCGTCGCACCAGGTCGTGAAGGCCCGCCAGTCCGCCTGGTAGGCGCGGCGGGTGTTGGGGGCCTTGGCCGCCTCGGCGTAGTCGTGGGCCTGCGCGGCGGCCTGGGCCAGGGCCGCGGCAGCCGGGGGGAGGGCGAGCTCGGTCATGACTTCTAACCTTCGATACTGTCGCCTTATCGCAGGTTAGCATAGCACAACGGACCGAGGCTGCATAGGCCCATTTCTCACTAGGAGGACAACCCGAGCAATGGGCCTGTTAGGAGCAAGCGTGTAATTTGCAACGCTATCGAAATATTTCACAAACCAGCGACGTAAGGCGATAACGAGCGATGCCGGTAATGCAAGCACCCCCGGTATGACGCCGGGGGTGTTTCCGCGACTCGTGACGGCGAGTTGCTACTTTTTACTATTGTTGGCGCTGGCCGAGAGCCCCATATCTTTATTGTTGAGGATCTTGTGATTGATCGTCAGCACAACCCAAGACTGGCCGCCAAGCCGTGATCCTTGAACCCGGAGCTTCTGGGTTTGCTGCGCGGCGGAGACTTCGATGATCACTTCTTTCTTGAAGTCCCACCACCAGTTGGGAACCTCAAATGTCGAAAGCGCTTCACAGTGGGGGTTCTTCCAAGTGACCTTCTCGCCGCGCTGGTTGACGCCAGTGATGGACACCACCGAGAACTTGAGCGGCACACAATTGCTCTCGGTGTCGATTATCACATTTCGGACGGAGCACGACTCACCACCTACGACACGGAGCTGGCTTTCTCCGGCGGCCATTGCTGTACCGGCTGGCATAGCGAGGGTTGCGATAAAGAGCATGGCGAGGAGGCCGACGATGAGACGGAGCCGCAGCAATGACGTTAGCATGAGTGGGGTGTCTCCTTCGCGCCGTAAGGTGCGTAGTTCACCGCAGGCAAGGCGCGCCGTACTCGCGGTGACAGAACCATGTACGCGCCGTTCTCACAAATGTTTCACGGTAATCCGCGCATGGCAAGAACAAGAGTACTACGGTATCATGTGTTTTTCAAGTTTAAAAACAGTAATATGAGCGTTGGTGGAGACCGTAGGTGCGATGAGTTGCAGAATGGGCCTGTTAAGGGCGAGAGTAATTCACAACGTTAAATGTATTCGTGGAAAACAAACTGCGTTTGCCGGCAAACAAAGCTCAGATCAGCGCTTGAAACGATTCTCTGACAAGCTTCTGCGGTAAACTATCTTTGCTAGTACCGCCCTTTGGGCTCTCGTGGAACTGCTCTACAACAAACTTGTCCCAGTTTGAGCGCACTAAGCCAAGAGTTCTCAGACGAGTTGCTCCAAAAGCGGCGTCCAAGTCGCTGACTTTGTGAAATATTTCGATAGCGTTGTAAATCGCACGCCCGCTCCTAACAGGCCAGATCGTGCCCCAACCCATATCTGGCGGAATTATCATCAAAAAATCTTGCGCTCACCAAAATGGGCCAGTTGCCCTTCACGCCCGGGCGTCGAGAGACCTGGACCGGAACATACCAATAGACGAAAGCCTGTAGACTAGCTCGCGTGCCGGCACCGGCCAGCACCTATCACCGAGAGTCGCCTATGTCCGCCACCATCGCCAGCCTGCTCGACGAGTACATCACCGGCCTGCGCCGCAAGGGTCGCAAGGCGGCGACCCTGCGCGCCTACCGCGGCGATCTCACCGCGGCGGCGACGGCCTTCCCTCAGCCGATCACCGAGCTGCGGCGCGACGCCCTGGAGACATGGCTGGGCGAGGCGACGGCGGCGAGCACCCAGGCCCGCCGGCTGGCGAGCCTGCGAGGCTTCTTCGCGTGGTGCATCGCCCGCGAGTCGCTTACCCGTGACCCCACCCTGGGTCTGGAGCCCCGCAGCACCACCCGGCGCCTGCCCCGCCCGGTCAAGGGGGAGACTGATCGCAAGGTACTCGACGCGGCCATCGCCGACTACGCCATGCCCTACCGCCTGATCTTCACCCTGTTGCGCGAGACGGGGATGCGCGTCGGCGAGGTGCTGGCCCTCAACGCCGGCGATGTGACCCTGACGCCTGGCCAAGAGGGGCTCCACGTCCGCGACCCAAAGAACCGGGTGGAGCGCGTGGTCATCCTGGGGCCGAACAGCACCGAGCGGAGCATGCGGCTGCTCCGGCGCCACTTGAAGGCCCTGGGTGACCTCCCCGACACCCACCCGCTGTTCTGCTCGAACCGGGCTACGCGACTGCGCTACGGCACCGTCCTCTATCACTGGGGAAAGCTGTGTGCGACCGCAGACCTGCTCGACGCCGCCGGCGCTCCGCGCTACACCATCCAGCAGCTCCGCCACACGACGGCGACCGAGCTGCTGGAGGAGGGCCACAAGATCGAGACCGTGCAGCGCCGGCTGGGACACAAGGACATCCGGACGACCATGGGCTACGCCGAGGTCAGCGACGCGATGGTACGCGCCGAGCTGGAGGGCGGACCGAGGCGCTAAGCTGCTCGCAAACAGGTTAGGCCACGCCAGGCAGTAAGGGAGGCGGAAGGAAATACTCATCCCATTCGTGCCACTTAGGTCAGGAGCATCCCTTCCAGATGCGGAGTTTCGAGGAAGGCGGGATGGATTAAATTTTCCGCTTCCCTAGAGCCCTTTTTGGCCAAAACAATGCCTTCGAACCTTCCGATAAATTTCTTTACGTGAAGGTTCGAACAGAGGCCCGATTTACCGCATAAACTCGTTCAAACCTTCACGTAAAGTATCGCCCAGGTAACTTTGCTTTGGTATACTCGTGTACGCAGACGCTGCCAGCCGCACAGCATACTCGTTCCAGACCGTTCATCGCGTAGTCCGACCCACGGTGACCAATGACTTCCCGGTCGCCCCGAACTCACCCCTGGCGCTCAGGCCTTGCCACAGCGCCACAACCGGCACTGCACTATGTCATCCCACCCATCACCCCCCTCTTCCTCACCGCTTGCCTGGATCGCCATCGCCGTCGTGACACTCCTCATTGTCTGTTTCAGCATCACGATAGTCGTGCAGCTTGGACAGCGCCAGATGGCGGTAACGCGAGACCAAATCTTGGCTGCGCCTGTCGCCGCCCCCGTGCCGCTTGGCGAAGCCATCGCGACTGCAGAAGCAACGGCACGCCCCACCGAGGCTCCGCAGCCTACGCCGAAACTAAAGCCAACCGCACAACCAACGGCACGCCCCACCGAGGCTCCGCAGCCTACGCCGAAACTAAAGCCAACCGCACAACCCACCCTGACGCCTGATCCCTTCGAGGCCGCTCGCGCCATCCTCGACGCGGATGCGATTAGCAACCCCTACGCCCGAAACCTGGCCGGGATGTATATGGCCCAGGGCTTCCAGTTCGTCTGGCGCACGGCCCCCAACGGCAACCCCATGTACCAGGCCGGCTATCGTGGTGGGACCGTGATCACCCTGACCCGTCCGAACGAAGAGCCCTTTGGTGGAGCCGCCATCGCCATCCCGCTCTATGCGCGTCCCGGGGCAAATGATGACAATATTGCCCTGATGCAGGTGATGCTTGAATTTTTTCCCGGCTGGGAGGATGGACGAGTCTGGTTAGCGGCCTCGATGCAGGCCTGGTCGGACAGTCTGCGCAACGGCACCATTGGCGGCCTCTACAGCGAGACGCGTGGGGAATGGCACGCGGAACTGTTCTACAATAGCCCCGAGCTCGTGGTCCTCTCCGTCGATCACGTGGGTCAGTAGCGAGGCAGCAGCATGAGGTATGATAAGGATTCGCGACAAACGGGCCATCGCGGATCCTGACACTCCCTAGCCGCAGGTATCCCGGTCTGGCCGAACCGGCAACAAAAGTGTCATTGTGGGGCGAGTTTGAGGTCAACTAGGGCAGGGGAAGGCGGCTACACGCTACAGATTAATGTGGCTGGTGACACGAATGTCGGGTGAGGGCCATGATCGAGCCACTTTTCTCGGCTGAAGGGTCGCTAACGCTGTGACAGAACCGCAGCGTTTTCCAGGGCGTTGGGACGAGCTAAAGGCCGATCATGCATACCCCAGTGAGAGCCCCTCCCCTGTCGCCAGATGGGCTGCTACCCTCGCACATTTGCGCCCTGGTCCTGCACTACACTGAGATCGGTAGCGATAGGTAGGGCCTCGCGGCCTTTCCCCCGCTCCAAACGGAGCAGGCGATTTTCACCGCACTCCGCTTTCCAGTTGGGCCAATCTACTCGTCAAGAGCGGACTGATCGTTGCCGACCGCGCGGCGCACCAGGAGCACGGGCCTCCCGTCATCTGCATTCCGCACTGTGTCCGTTAGCTTGCCTTTGGATTGGCTTACCCTGGCGGACCTTCACCGTGTCCAGGACATTACACCCTGGCATTTGGCTACTACGCCGCCTCCGTCCTCCCTCCCACGCGCTAGCATTTTCGCGCCCCATTGCTGGGCAAGGCGGTGTGGGAGTTCCCCAGTTCCGACCGGTGGTGTGATAGCAATCCTTAGCTGCCCCCTCTACGCCGGATGCGCTGTGGAGTACTCCTGGTCTGTCCCCCAAGACAGCCAGGCAGGCATCTTCCCTTTTGGGTCAGGCGTGTCAGCCAGTTTCGCCTGTCTGCAGTTACGACGTTTCAGCCGGGG
>JAAXUL010000402.1 GCA_013336035.1 Chloroflexales bacterium | reverse complement strand
TCGGCCTGGTAGATGTGCCGGCCGTTATCGAACGCGATCTCCCGGGTGGTCTCCTTGTTGCCGCGGATCGTCTCTTGGAACAACTCCAGGACGGACTTGTCCGTGACGACGTCCGCCAGGGGCTGCCCGACGAAGCTGCCGCACATGCGGACACGATTTTCCTGGGCCCGGGCGAAGACACGTGGCCCCGGTTCCTTGCCGACTTCAAGGCCGGGCGCGCCGGCCGCGTCTATCAGTCGCAGACGCGGACGCTGGACGGCGTGCCGCCTGTTCGCCGCGACCTCATCAAGCGGCGCGACTACCTCGTCCCCAATTCCATCGTCGTGTCGCGTGGCTGCCCGCACTCCTGCGACTTCTGCTATGGCCCCTCGTTCTTTCGCGGTGGCAAGCGCTTCTACACCTTCGGGGTTGACCAGGCCCTGTCGGAGATCGAGCGACTGCCCGGCACGCACCTGTTCTTCCTGGACGACAATATCCTCGGCGACCCCGACTTTGCTACCGCCCTCTTCTCGGGCATGCGCGGCATGGGCAGGGTGTGATCGCCCCGCTTGCCCCGGGCACCGCGCGGGCCGGCCGCCTCGCCGGCGGGGGGCGGGGCCTGCACGCCGAGCTTGGCCAGGGCGGGCCGCGCGTCCACGAACTCTTTGCCGATCCCCACGGCCGCGGGCGACAGGCCGAAGGCCAGGCCCATCAGCTGGGTGAAGAAGAGCACCGGGATGTTGTAGCTGGTCTTGAAGTGCTCGTTCACGCTCTGCTGGAAGGCGTCGAGGTTGAGCTGGCACATCGGGCAGAGGGTGACGATCACGTCGGCGTCGTAGTCGGCGGCGTTCTTGAGCAGCCGGCGGATCAGCTCGAGGGCGACGTCCTGGCTGATCTGGGTCATGTGGCCGCCGCAGCAGTGGGCCTTGAGCGGGTAGTCGACGACCTTGGCGCCCAGCACGCGCATCAGCTTGTCGAGGGTGGTGGGGTACTCGGGGCTGTCGAAGGCGCCCTGGAAGGCCGGGCGCACGACCAGGCAGCCGTAGTACGGGGCGATGCGCAGGCCCTGGAGCGGGCGGGTGACCTGGGCGGCGACTTTGTCGTAGCCGACATCGTTGACCATCACGTCGAGCAGGTGGCGGACGCGCACGCTGCCGGCCTCGTAGTGCAGGCCGCCCGCGGCGAGGGCCCGGTTGACCTGCTCGGCCAGGGCCGGCGAGTCGCCGAGGTAGCGGTCGACTTTGCTCAGGTTGAGGAAGCAGGCGCTGCACGGGGCGACCAGCTGGTGGTCGGCGCCTGGCGCGCGCCCGTTGCCGCCGACCGTGCGGGCGTTGGCCTGGTCGGCGGCGAGGGCCAGCGTGCGGCTGACGAGGGCGTAGGCCCGCATGCGGTTCACCGCGATGAACTCGGTCGCGCCGCAGCAGTTCCAGTCGTCCACCTCGGCGAACTCGAGGCCCAGGCGCCCGGCGATTGCCAGCAGCGAGTCCTGGTAGGCCCCGGCGTTGCGCTCGAGCGAGCACCCGGGATAGTAGCCGTATCGCATACAGGAGTCTCCCATGGCTAACGCGAGTATAGCCACTGGGAGGGGATCGGAGAGGGCTTCGCCCTCCCCGGCCCTCCCATAGCCGGACAGCCTGGCTGTTCGCGCACTACTCAGCCGCGTCGATCTCCCTGGCCCTATCCAAGATAGCCTTGAGCTGATCGAGCTGCCTGATCTTGTGGGGCGTGAGGTCGATGCGCTTGCGGCGCAGCAGGCCCATGCCGACCGGGGCGATCTTGGCCGCGTCGAGGGGCTTATGGCGCAGGTAGTAGCGGGTGATCAGGCCCAGCTCGAAGCTGCGGCCGTAGCGCTCGACGTGGTCGATGAAGCTCTCGGAGAAGCCGGGGGCCTTCGCGGCGCTCGACTGCCGGTAGTGGCCCTGGGCGATCGCCATGCGCTTGAGCGTGTACATCAGGTCGGTGATGTGCACCTCCTGCGGGCAGCGCTCCATACAGTAGTAACATGAGACGCAGTACCAGGGGGTGTTGCTGCGAAGGACGGCCTCGCGCATGCCGGCTGCGATCATCGCGAAGAGAGTCCGGGGGGTGTGCTCCATGTCCGGGCCAGACGGACAAGAGCCGCCACAGGTCCCGCACTGGATGCAGGCCTCCAGGTGGGGGTCGCCCGGCGTGTCGGCGATCACCTCACGGAAAAATGCCGGCGCGCGGGCCAGCATAGCAGACGTCGCCATGGTCTTCTCCTCACTGAGAGCATTGGTTGGCAGCTCTATCGCGTGGCTGGGTTCAGCCAGTGTGTCGAGGAGGACAGCTGCGGGGGTGCAGCATCAGGCAGACAGCGCTACTTGGGCCGGGGGCAGATCCGCTGGGATGTATTGCTTATATATACTTTACGCTTATGATTATGAATTAGGCCGACTATACCACCTCGGAAGCGCCTCTAGCAAGGCGGTTCGGCAATTTATAATCGCTATTCGTTAACTGAAGGAGCAAGCAATGACTCGAATCCAGAAGGCCATCGCCATGACTCTGCTGACCGCGGTGCTGGTGGGCGCCCTGCTCGCCTTCACCGAGGGCTGGATGCGCTTCACCTCGGCCTTTATCTACGCCGCCTTCGCCCGGGCGATCTTGACGGTGCCCGAGCGCTGAGGGCGGGCGCCCGTCCAGATCAACTGCCCCGGCACCAGGTGCCGGGGCAGTCATACTCAGGGCAGCCACACCGGTACGAAGCCTGCCGTGAGCGTGCGCAGCCCGCTGCCGTCGGCGCCCACAAGCCGGATGACCGGGGGGCCTGTCTCACCGAAGGACGTATAGGCGCCAGCGGCGTAAGCCGCGCGTAGAAGTCGGCTGTGTCCATGGCCCCGGCCCCCTGTCCTCCTCCGGCAGTCCCTCTGCCAGAGCAAACGGCCATGTGGGGGCGAATCGCGCAGGGGCGTGCTCAGCCAAGCAGGCGGCGCGCGGCGGCGACGACGGTGTCGGCCGTGATGGCGGTCATGCACTCGGGGCCGGCGGTGCCGCGCGGGCAGGCGGCGAAGACCCCGCAGGGGCTACAGAAGAGGCCCGCCCGCAGCACGACGTGGCGGCTCGGCTCGCCCCAGGGCCCGAAGCGGGCGTGGTCGCTCGGACCGAAGAGGTGCAGTGTGGGCGCCCCCTGGCTTACCGCGATGTGCAGGGGCCCGCTGTCGACGCCGAGCACGAGGGCGGCGCGGCCCAGCAGGGCCGCCAGCTGGCCCACGCTGGTCTGCCCGGCCAGGGTCATGGCCGGGCGCGCCATCAGCGCGGCCGCCTGCTCGACCAGCGGCGCCTCGGTGGGGCCCCCGGTGAGCATGATGCGCGCGCCGGGCTCGGTGGCCAGGGCGTCGCCCACGGCGGCCCAGCGCGCGGGCGGCCAGTGCTTGGCGGGGCCGCCGGTGCCGGGGTGGATGACGATCAGCCGCTCGCCCGGCGCCAGGTTGGCCGCGAGCCACGCGCCGGCCCACAGCTGCTCTGCCTCGGTGGGCACGAAGGTGGTCGGGGGGTGGCCGAACGGCTGATCGTCGGCGGTCGGTGGGCGGCGGTCGTCGGCCAGCGCCGCCACCACATCGAGGGCCTGGCGCGTGACATGGCGGCGCGGGTCGTAGGGCAGGGCCTCGCTCAGCAGGGGCGCGCAGAGCGGGTGGGCGTGGCCGATGCGGCGCGGGATGCCGGCCACGGCGGCCAGGGCCGCGCCCCACCAGTGGTCGTCGCGCAGCAGGATCGCCGCGTCGTAGCGCTCGCGCCGCAGCAGGAGCCCATATTTTAGGAGCAAGAGATAGGGGTAGAGGGCCCGGCGCCCCGTTTGGGCCCGATCGAAGCCCGGGAAAGGCAGGTCGACCAGAGTGTCAAGGGCGCGGCTGCCCTGCCAGATCAGGCGCGACCAGGGGCCGACCAGGCCGGCGACCTGGCTCTCCGGCAGGGCATGGCGCAGGGCGCTCAGGGCCGGCGTGGCGAGCAGCAGGTCGCCCAGGTGGTCGGGCTTGATCACAAGCACGCGCGCCGCCGTCCCGGGGGCGGCCCGCCTGGTGAGGCGCCCGGCGACGGCGGCGAGCAGACGGAGCAGGGTGAGCTTCATCCGTTAGAACAGCATCGCCCCGCTCTCACGGGCCAGCTGGCGCAGGCGCTCGGCGGTGGGCTTGTTGGCGCGCTTCTCCTCCTGGTCGGCGAACTCATTGAGGCGCTTGACCAGGTCGGGGTTGATCTTCGCCACGTTCTTGCGCAGCAGCTTTGTGGCCTCCTGGGGGGTCTCGGCCATGAGCAGCTCGTTGATGAAGCGCTCCTCGGGCGAGAGGCGAGACTGGATGATCTCGATGGCGGCCTCGCCGATCTGCTCGAAGCGGCCGAGCACATCGTCGCGGCCGGCGCGCTGGGCGGCGGCGGCGTTGGCCGAGAGCACCATCATAAAGGCCTCGTCGACGCGGTCGGCCCGCTCGCGCAGGGCGGCCACGGGGTCGGACGCCTCCATGACCTCGCCGAGCAGGACGCTGCCGGCCTCGAAGATCGCCTGGGCCTGGCGGTCGAGGTCCTCGACGATCGCGAGGATGCGGGCGCGCCGGTCGCTGAGGCGGGCGGCCTCGGCGGCGTCGCCGGCGGCCTCGACGGCCGCGATGCGGGCAGTCCAGGCCTCGAAGAAGGCGTAGTCGATCATATCGCGCTGCTCGGCCACGGCGAACTCTAGCTCGTCGTCGGCGGCGGCGAGCAGGCTCTCGACGGCGGACGCGACCTCGGCGTCGCTGGGGGCGTCGGGGTCGCCGAGCAGGTCGAGCAGGTGGCCCTGGACCTCGAGCAGCATCTCGCGCGAGTCGGCCTGGGTGTCGGGGGTCGCATCGATAAAGGCGGCCAGGGTGGCCATGAACTCGGGCGTCAGCTCGGCGCGGCGCTGCTCGACCAGCGCCTTGAACTGCTCTTCATCGGTGAGGCGGCTGGCAAGCTCGCTGACCAGCTCGATGTGCTGGCGCTGGCGCTCGAGCGACTCGCGGCTGATCCCGTCGGCCTCGAGGATGCTGTCGAGCAGCGAGGGCAGGGTCAGGAAGCGGCGCGGGGCCAGCAGATAGGCCCGGGGCGCGTCCGGGGGCAGCGAGCGCATAATAAAGGTGGTGGCCTCGCCGACGAAGCGCTCCTGGTCCTCGGGGCGGCTGCTCAGCTCCTGGGGGAAGTAGACCAGGCAGAGCTGCTTGGCCGCGTCGTGGTAGACCATAGGGGCGCCGAGCATGCTGGCGGTGCGGCAGCTGGGGCAGACGGCCACATTGAGCTGGCCGCCCATCAGGGCCTGCTTCAGCTCGGGCTGCTGGGTCACGTCGACCAGGGTGTAGATGCCGGCGCGAAACTGTGTGCCGCACGAGGGGCATGTCAGCTGCACAGGCTGGGGGGCGACCGGGGGCATAGCACTCTCCAGTAGGCGGTAGGCGGTTGGCAGACCGTCCGCCACCGGCTACGCAATTACTAAGGGGGGATTATACCAGGAGTCGCCTGGGCCTTAGCTCTGCTCGGCGGGGGCCGCGCGGCCGATGACGGCGTAGAGGGGGTCGCTCAGCCAGTGGTGGGGCGAGCGGTCGTCGGCGCTGATCTCGCTGAAGGCGCGGGAGAGCTCGAAGTAGCGTTTGATCAGGGCTGTGTGCTGGCGGTCGCTCGTGGTCATCCAGATCTGCACGGCTTTGCTCGGGAAGCAGCGGTTCGAGAAGGTGACGATAAAGGGGGCGCCGGGGCGCAGCACGCGCCCGACCTCGGCGAAGACCTCGAGGGGGCGGGTGAGGTACTGCACCGACACTGTGCACGCGGCGCCGTCGAAGGAGGCGTTGGCGAAGGGCAGGGCCGGGTTGGCGTTCAGGTCGTGGAGCAGGCGCTCGTCGAGCCGTGGGTTGTTGCGCAGCTCCTCCTCGTTCAGGCCGAGGCCGACAACCTGGCTGTACTGCACCTCTGGGGGCAGGTGGCTGACATAGCTGCTCATGAGGTCGAGGATGCGCCCGCCGGGGGGCAGCAGCTCGCGGAAGAGCTGCCCGACCGCGGCGCAGGCGGCCTCGTCGATATGGGCAGTCAGGCGGGGGTAGACGTAGAAGAAGCGGTCGTCACCCTCGTCGTAGCGCTTGAAGTAGCTCGCGGGAAGACGGTTCTCCAGGCGCAACGGCCTCTCCTCTACAGGCCCTCGTGGGGCCTATCGCTGACGTTCAGGGGCGGAAGGATTCCTGTTATAGTATAGGCTGGATTCCTTTGTAGAATCAAGCAAAAGCAGCAGCATAGGGAGAGGAAGATGCGCGCCATTCGGGTACACGAGACCGGGGGCCCCGAGGTCCTGCGCCTCGATGAGGTTTCGGCGCCCGAGCCGGGCCCGGGCCAGGTGCGGGTCAGGGTTGTCGCGGCGGGTCTGAACTATATTGACACCTACCACCGCTCGGGCCTCTACACGCTCGCGCTGCCCTTCATCCCGGGCTCCGAGCTCGCCGGCACCATCGACGCGCTAGGCCCCGGGGTCAGCGGCTGGTCCGTGGGCGAGCGGGTGGTCACGACGGGGGGCGTGGGCGGCTACGCCGAGCTGGCCCTGGCCCCCGCCGAGAAGGTCGTGCGTGTGCCCGAGGGCATCGACCTGAAGGTCGCCGCGGCTGTGGCGCTCCAGGGTATGACGGCCCACTATCTGGTCCACAGCACCTACCCCCTGAAGGCCGGCGAGACCTGCGTGGTCACGGCGGCCGCGGGCGGCGTCGGCCTGCTGCTGGTGCAAATGGCGAAGGCCCTGGGCGCCCGCGTGATCGGCCTGGTCGGCAGCGATGCCAAGGCCGCGCTGGCCCGTGGGGCTGGCGCCGACGAGGTGATCTGTTATGATCGCGAGCCCTTCGCCCCTCGCGTGCGCGAGCTGACGGGCGGCCGCGGCGCCGATGTGGTCTATGACTCGGTGGGCGCCAGTACGTGGGAGGGGAGCATCGACAGCCTCCGCCTGCGTGGTACGCTGGTCAACTTCGGCAACGCCAGCGGCCCGATGCCGCCGATCAGCCCCCTCGTGCTGATGAACAAAGGCTCGCTCTTCCTGACCAGGCCCACCCTGTGGCACTATATCGCCACCCCCGAGGAGCTGGCCTGGCGCGCCGGCGACCTCTTCGGCTGGATAGCCTCCGGCAGGCTGGCCGTGCGTATTGACCGCGAGTTCCCCCTCGAGCAGGCCGCCGAGGCCCACATCGCCCTCGAGAGCCGCCAGACGGCGGGCAAGGTCTTGATCGTCCCGTAGTACGCTCCCGGGGGCGGGTCAGGCCCGCCCCCGCCCAGCGA
>JAAXUL010001201.1 GCA_013336035.1 Chloroflexales bacterium | reverse complement strand
ACCGTGGCCAGGTAGGGCTAGCCGTACCGGCAGGTGCTCCAGTTCGGCGAGCGAGCCTATGTAGCGCCCCAGCGGGTTCGGCTCGCTGTTCGGCCACCAGCCGATATGCGGCGTGATCTTGATCAAAACCTGATCCCCGCAGATCATGAGCCCGTCTTCCTCCGAGAAGAAGACCAGCTGCCCGTCGCTATGGCCGGGGGCGTGGATGGCTCGGAAGTGTCGCTCGCCCATCGCGATTTGCTCACCCGCGCGTAGCAGGCTGAGCTGCGGGTGGGGCATGGTTTCGGCGCGCAGGGTGCCGACCACATTGACGATGGTGGTCGTCAGCTCATCTGGCACGCCGTGGCTGATAAAGAAAGGCAAGGTCGGGTCTTCGCTGCCGGGCGGAATCTCCCAGACCTCGACGGTCTGCTCGGCGTCGCGCGGCGAGATGAAGACCGGGGCGCCGCTCTGCGCCTGGAGCCAGCCGGCCATGCCGTAGTGATCGGGGTGAAAGTGGGTCAGCACAATCTGCCGGATCGCGTCCGGGCCGATGCCAAGCTGTTGAAATGCCGCCCGCCAAGCCGCCTCGCCGTCGGGCGTGTGCAGCCCTGTATCGACGATCGTCCATCCGTCGGCGTCGCGTAGCAGGTATGCGTTGATACTGCGCAGGGCAAAGGGCAGGGGCAGCTGGAGTTGCACGATCCCGGGGGAAAGTTCGCGGACGGTCATAGTCGCTCCATAAGAGTATTTGGTGGTGGGGGTAGTTCAAGTATAGTACACTTTTCCCTAGCGTTTTATCGCAGGGTACTCAGTTCGTAGGGGCGATCCCTATGGGGTGGCTACCACACCCCCCATCCCATTGCCAAAAGCGTTTGGGATTGCTTTGCGGATGATGTTGTACGCGCCGTTTACGTCGGCATTGGTCCGCCGACCGTTGGCAGTGCGAAACATCCCGCGTGTGACCCGCGTGCCCACGTAGCGTTCGCGGTGTCCAATTGGCTCGCCATCCAGAAAGCTGCACTTGCTGGTGTGGCTCTCGTTGATCGTGCGCACCGCGATGCCGACCAATTCCGCTTTGTATTGAAGCATCGGGATGAAGCGAGCGTGCGGCACCTGCACGAAGTTCTGGTTATTCCGCCGTCCGATGGTGATCTGCTGCTTCCAGCCATCGTTTTTGCCGATGATCAGCACGCCGATGCCTGCACGCACCAGCATGTCGATAATCCGTCGGCTGTGGGTGTGGAGGTAGTGGGTGATCTGGCGGTTGCGTCGGTTGGTGATGCGCTCCATCAGGCGCGTGCTGCCCTTCCTGCCGAGCTTGGATTGCAGGTGTGCCCTCTGCTTGTGGTAGAACTGGTTGATATGCTTTAACGGACGACCGTTAACCAGTACCGGGATAAACCCAGGCTTGTTTGAAGTTATCGCCGCCAAGTTATTCAGTCCCACATCAATCCCGGCCACCAGCGCCGGGTCTACGGCGGCGGGTACCACATCGCGCTCATAGATCACCTCCACCACATAAAAGCCGCTGCGTGGGACGATGCGTACCTGGGCGATCCGAGTCTGTCTGGTCGTGATTTCAATCGGTAGCCCCGATGGCTTGATCAGATACACGCCATCGTGGATGAAGGACTGACGCACCCGGTAGTTTGCCGCGTTGTAGAAGTTCTTGGCCGCAAAGGCAGCCGCATCAATCGCGCCAAAGCGTGCATCGGTCTGTTTGATGACATGGTGCTCACCCAGTTGCATCGTCCGTGCCCTCGGTCAGTGCTTTCACGATCACGTCGGTCTTCTGTTTGGCGCGGCGTTGCCCATACAAGCGGGCCGCAAAGGAGTACACGATGGCAACGAGATCGGCGATCAGGTCTTCCTTGCCATTTTCGGCCTGGTTGACTACCTCGATGGTGCGACCTTGCTGCTGAAGTAAGGTCTCAATGTAGCGAAACCCGAACCGTGTGGCGCGGTCTTTATGTTCGACCACAATGTGGGTAATTGTTGGGTCAGCAAGCAGCTTTAAGAACCTCGGGCGGCTATCGTTGACCCCGGAACCAATCTCTTTGATGACGGCATGCACCTGATAGCCCTTTGCCGCGCAGTAACTCACGAGGCGATCTGCCTGAGTGTCAAGGTTGGGCTTGTTCTCTGCCGCACCCACCCGCGCATAAATGGCAACGCGGGTGGGTGCCGTGGCGATGGGTTCATCTTCCGTAATGATGATGGTGCCCGTAGGCAGTTGGTGCCCGCGAATGGTGCCCGCCTTAAACCAGCGCCATGCGGTTTCGTAGCGAACCCCAACCTTGTGCGCGTACTCGCTGAGTTTCATGGCACAATGGTACCATAAAACACAATAAAACGCAATAAAACGCTATATTTCTTATGAACGTTTAAAATACTATGGGCGCGTCGTTACGCTCGAGCACTGCGCCTCAGCTGCTGTGTCCGCTATGAAATGCTGTAGAATGAGCCTGACGTGCCTATGTTCTCTGCATCTATGCCTCTGTCATAAGGAAGTTCTATGTCTGAACAACCCGATACGCCGCAGGCGCGGCGCGCTGCCTCGACCTGGCTGCTGCCGGCGGTGATCATTGGTGCCGTTGTTGTGGTGGCTGGCCTCGTGACAATGCTGCTCACCACGCGCAACCTGCCTGACACACGGACGAGTGTCACCGCTGACGCCCTGCCCACTGGCCACCGGGTCAAGCGTCGGGTGG
>JAAXUL010000401.1 GCA_013336035.1 Chloroflexales bacterium | reverse complement strand
GCCATCTATCGTGGAATGCTCGTCCTGATCGGTCTGCTCGTCCTGATCGGCGCGGCCCCCAGATCCGCCGCAGCCCCGCCCGAGCACACCATCTTTGTCCGCACGGTGGTCGACAACCATCTCTCCCAATCCTATACCGCCATGGCACTCGACAGCCACGGCCTCCCGCAGATCGCCTACCAGAAGCAGAGCAGCCCGGCATCGCCCTTCACAGTGCTCTATTATGCCCGCTGGACTGGCTCTGCCTGGTCGTTCCAGCAGGTCGCCGAATCGGAATTGGGCGGCAATGTCAACATCGCCCTCGATAGTGGCAACATACCCCATATCAGCTACTCCGCATGCAACCCTTTCTCCTGCTCGCCCAGATTCGCTGACGGGACAGGCAGCCAGTGGGTGGTGGACACAGCCATCGAGGGGGAAGGCCCGCTGGTCTTTGACCCAGCAGATCAGCCGCATATGGTCTACCGCTACGGGAACGTCCAGGGGAGCATCAGCCTGAAGTACGCCTATCGGGCGGGCAGCCAGTGGCTTGCCACCACCCTGCTGAGCGATCTGGACAATTTCCCTGCGGTGGCCATCGCTCTGGATACGCAGCGCCACCCGCAGCTCGCCTACTATGCCCAGGGGACCCTGACCTACGCGTCCTGGTCGGGCAGCGCATGGTCAACCTCGTCCGTAGAGGGTCGCCCCAACGTGGGCTACGCGGTCAGTCTGCAGCTGGACGGGGCAGATCAACCCCACCTCAGCTACTACGACTGGAACACGGGTGACCTGCGCTACGCGACACTGACCGGCCACAGCTGGAGCAGCGAGACGGTCGATAGGGTTGGCGATGTTGGCCAGAGCAGCGCCATCGCTATCGACCGCAGCGGCAACCCGCACATCGCGTACTACGATACCACCCTCAAAGCGATCAAGTACGCGCGCCGCGTCAGCGGCCAGTGGCAGATCGTTATCATAGCCTCGGACGTTGCGCAACCAGCGAAGATCTCGCTGGGCCTTGGCAATCTGGATCTGCCCCTGATCGCCTACGCAAGTTGGGACAGCACTGCCAGAGACTCCTCGCTGATCCTGGCACGCGGGCAGCCTGCGCAGACGATCTGGCTGCCCGCTGTGTTCAGGCCGTAGGCGCCACCTGGCCCTCAATGCCGACCGGCACCCTCGCCAGCATGAGCAGCGTGCTGGCGTCGCACTGGGGAGTGCCGGCCACAAACTGCCCCCCCACGCCCTCGCCGGCCTCCAGGAGACCGTCGAGCGCCTCGCCACCGCGCGGGGCCTGCCCCGCTGGGAGCTCTGAGCTGCCACGCTGTGGCAGGCCCGCCATCGTAGCCGCCACTGCCCATCCAAGGAGCCCGTGATGCGCCGAACCAGCCATGCCCTCGCCGCGCTCGCCCTGCTGGCCCTGGCCCTCGCCGCACCAGTGTCAGTCCCTGCGGCCTCCCCGCCGCTCACCGGGGTCTTCTACAACCTCCACCCGAGCGTCCGCGCCGGCGGCATGGCCACGCTGAGCGACCTCGCCGGCGACAGGGGCCACCTCAACCTCACCCAGCTCACCGGCGATAGCATGGTCCTCTGCGGCGCCGGCGACTTCAGCGGCGCCCGCGAGGGCCAGCAGCTGCGGGCCAGCTTCGTCTCGCGCGACCTCGACCGCGGCTGCGGCTTCGACCACGGCGGCATCTTCACCATCACCGCCACCGTGGGCCTCGACGAGCGCCACGCCGCCGGCGACTACGCCGCGAGGAACGCCGGAGGCTCCTTGTTCATCGAGGCCCCCGGCGTCTTCGAGGTATGGGCCGACGGCGTGGCCCCTCCCACCGTGCGCTACACCGGCTGGCTCTTCAACCAGCGCGCGGGCGTGGGCGGCACCGCCGTGCTCGACCTTGCTATGGGCGACCGCACTATCTTCGGCGCGATGAACTTCACCGGCGCGCCCGGCGACACCACGCTCTGCGGCGCCGGCCCCCTCACCGGGGTGAGGCGTGAGGGCGGCACGCTGGAGTGGAGCTTCGTCTCGGCCGACGCCGACCCCGGCTGCGGCGTCGACCGCGGCCTGCGCTTTGTCGTCGAGGCCGAGCGCGCCGCCAACGGGGCGACGATCGCCGGCGCCTACTCCCTCGGCGGGTCGCGCGCCGGCATCTTCGAGCTGCGCCGGGCCAGCCAGCTGTATCTGCCGATGCTCGGACGCTAACCCCGGCTAAAACGCGGTAGCCCTCATCCTCAAAGGAGCCCTATGGCACGCCGACGCCTGCTCGAACACCGCTGCGCCACCCCATCGACGCGGCGCTACCCGCGGCCCCTGCTGCTCGTCCACGGCGCCTGGCACGGGGCCTGGTGTTGGGCGCCGGCCCTGCGCGACTTCGCCCGCCGCGGCTTCGAGGCCCACGCGATCAGCCTGCGCGGCCACGGCGCCAGCGACCACCCGGGGTCGCTGAACTTCTGCGCCCTTGACGACTATCTGCGCGACATCGAGACCGCCCTGGCCCAGATTGAGCCGGCCCCGATCGTGGTCGCCCACAGCCTGGGCGGCTTCCTGCTCCAGCACCTCCTCATGCGTCGACAGCTGCCCGGCGTCGTATTGCTCTGCGCGATCCCACACACCGGGGCGCTGCGCTTCCTCGCCCGGTGGATGGGCCACCACCCCGGCGCCGCGCTGAAGACGACCCTGACCCTGAACACGCGCCACCTGGTCGGCACGCCGGCCCTGGCCCGCGCGGCGTTCTTTGGACGTGTGATGCCAGAGGCCGAGGTCGTCCCCTACGCGGCCCGGCTCGGCCCCGAGTCGCTGCGCGTCGCCCTTCAGAGCGTGCTGTGCCTGCCGCAGCCGCGCCCTGGCCAGACGCCGATGCTTGTGGTAGCCGCCGAGCACGACGCGGTCTTCACCCTGGCCGAGCAGCGGGCCCTCGCCGCGGCCTACGGGGCCGAGCTGGCGATCATCCCCGGCGCGGCCCACGACCTGATGCTCGACCCAGCCTGGCCTCTGGCCGCCGACATGATCGAGCGCACCGCGGCGAAGTGGATGGGCGCTGGAGAGGTTGCACGGTGATCGCCTGCCTCCTCGGCGGCTCGCGCGTCGGCATCTTCGGGCAGCGCCGGGCTAGCAGGTGCTACTGTCGCTGCTGCAAGGCTGGCCCCCCTGCCTTGCCATGGCAGAGGCGCGCTATTACCGCCCCCAGCACGGCGGATCGATGGTGAAGCGGGGCACCCATCCTCGACCTGAGCGCCTACCCGACAATGTAGGCTGTGCTGGGGTCAGCCGCCACGACCTGGTAATACTATCGACATACGAAGGCCGTACGATGCCTCATGTCGATCCGAAATCAGAGCAGCCTATCTAATTTAAGCTCTGACAGCAATCGTCTTCGACACCCGCAGGCGAGTAAGTCCGCATTGCGGGCAACGCCCCGCGCTCCCACCGCTACTAACGAACACATACGGAAATATCGCCACGGGGCTTAGCGTCACACACTCATCGCAGAAAGGGGCTTGCCGTGCAGAAGCGCAGCCTGGTCATTATCGGCGCGGTCATCGCCCTGGCGGTGCTGCTCGCGGCCCTGCCCGCGGCCCACGCCCAGAGCGACGTGCGCCTCTTCCCTGAGACGGGCCACGCCCTAGGCGGGGCGTTTCGCGTGTTCTGGGAGGCCAACGGCGCCGTCGAAACCTTCGGGTACCCGATCAGCGAGGAGCTCACCGCGGCCGACGGGCGCCTGATGCAGTGGTTCGAGCGCGCCCGCTTCGAGCTAGCCGAGGGCGGCAGTCAGCCCCGGGTCGAGCTGGGCAACCTGGGGGTCGAGTCGACCCGGGACCGTAACTTTCCCAAGTCGCCGCCGATCACTGAGACGGCTGACCGGCGCTACATCGCCCAGACCCAGCACGTGATCAAGTACGGCTTCAAGGAGGTCTGGGAGACCCGCGGCGCCGAGCGTATCTTCGGGTACCCGATCAGCGAGGAGGTCCAGGAAGTCCTTGATGACGGCGAGTGGCACGCCGTGCAGTACTTCGAGAAGGCCCGCTTTGAGTACTGGCCGGACCTCCCGCCGGGCCGGCGCGTGCTGATCAGCCACCTGGGGCGCCGGCTCGCTCCAGCGGGCGTCCCATCCCCTGCGCCGACCGGCCAGCCCGCCGCGCCGACAACAGCCCCGGCCCCACCGGCTGCTCCCGCGCCGACAGCTGCTCCGGCCCCCGCGCCGACAATGGCCCCCGCCCCACAGCCGCCGGCGCCCAGCTACAACGACTGCCAGGCCGACCCCAACGCCGACGCGGCGCCTGACTACCCGGTGGACATTGTCGCCATCAACAAGGACGCCGAGACGGTGACTCTCCAGAATGTCAGCCCTAACCCGGTCAGCCTCGACGGCTGGACTATGTGCAGCATTAGGGGCCACCAGCGCCACCCGATCAGCGGCACGCTGAGCCCGGGACAGTCGCATACGTACCCTGGCCCAGATGGGTATATCTGGAACAACAGCGAGCAGGATGACGGCGCCCTCTACAACGCTCAGGGGCAGCTGATCAGCTACTGGCGCGACTAATCGCGTTGCTCGCTACAGAAGGGGCCACCCCCGGCGCCATCGACCGGCAGGCGAGCCTTCACGCGCCAGGGCACTATGATCGCACCCGGCGCACCTCCTGGCCGAAGAAGTAGCCCAGCACCAGGGTCAGCAGCGGCGGCACCTTGTCGAGCACCGCGCCCGCCGTGGGCTGCGCCACGGCGGCAAGCGCCAGCAGGAGCCTTACGCATGCCCAGCCCTCGTATCCAGCGATCATTGTCGGGGCGCGCAGGGATGCCCGCCCTGCTGGCCGGCGCGGTGCTGCTGCTGAGCTGTGCCCTGACGCTCTGGCTGATGGCCCCCCAGGGCCACACGCAGGCCACGCGCGAGCTGCGGCGCGCCCGGGAGCGCTGGGACGCCCTCGCCATCGCCGACTACCGGATCGTCGTCGAGACCACCAATGGGCCCCTGCGCTGCCGCCGGGCCGCCGAGGTGCGCGATGGCCAGCCTACCGCTGTGGATATGGCCAGCTGCTCGGTGGGCCTTAGCCCGCCGCCCGACCCGACCGTGCCGGCGATGTTCGACGCGGTCGCGACGATGATCCGGGCCGCCGATGCGCTCGATGGGCCGGCGGTGCGCACTACGGTCGAGGTCGCGTACGACCCGCGGCTGAGCTACCCGCGGACCGCCCAGCTGCGGGTCGAGCCGTACCCCTGGCCGTTCCCGATCAGCCTGGTCCTTACGCCCCCGCTGGATGTCGAGCTGAACAGCTACTCCTGGCAGATTAGCGACGTCACGCCTCTTCCTGGGCCATAGGGCGATGCGTCGTGGAGCGGCACAGGGCCGCGCGGGCGTCGCGGGCCAGCGGGGGCTATCTGTAGGGTTTCTCCCACATGCCTCGCGTCGCCGTCTGCGGTGTCACTCCCAACCGCATCGACCGCGCCGCCGAGCTCCCCGTGACTATCACCGCACTGATCCGCGACGGCTGGCTTAGCGCCCTGCCTGCCGGAGAACTTCCAGGTGAAACCTGGCGACCTCCACCCCCTGGACGGCCTGCCACTGGTCGGCGTGAAGGGCGGTGCTCTTCGCCTCCAGGTTGGCGATTCTCTCCAGCCGCTGCTTCGTGGACTTCTCGAGCTGGGGCAGCAGGCTAACCCGCTGGGCGAGTGGCAGCCTCTCGTAGCGCTGCTGCTCGGCCTTGATCTCGCGCCGGTACTGGTTGATCTCCGCTTTGACGGCATCGATCCGGCGGTTGATCGCCTCAAGATCCTGCTGAGCCCGCTCGACCCTGGCCGCCTGCTCGGCCGAAGTGGTGGCGCCGGCGGCCTGCTCCGCCGCCAGGGCTGCCTCAAGCTGGGCTTTGAACTCGGCCTCGCGGGCGGCCTGCTCCTCGCGCGTGAGAGTTGTTTGCGATCGATCTGCCATGTCATGCTCCTACGATGACGGCAAAAGCTGCTGCGTTGCTTTGAGGGCAGCGACGGTTGGGGTGTTCCGGCTAGATACCAGGACCGTGAATGGTGACGAGCGTTAGGGAGAACGCCCACTGCTACCGTACTACGGAGCTATTACGGGAGGCAGCAACAGGGTTCGGGATTATTGGCGTCTGCACGCCGCGCGGTTGCTCGGCGTATACTGGCCCTGGTATGAGCACAGCAGGAGAAGCAAGATGCCCCCTGATACCCAGGCCCTCCCCGAGCCCCTCCAGGCGACCGTTGACCGGCTGGCCCGGCACGACCGCGTCGTGGCCGTGCTCGTGGTCGGCTCCCTCGCGGCCAGCAGCTTCACCGCCGCCAGCGACTACGACATCGTGGTGGTGCTCGCGGACCTCGAGCCCCTGTGGTACGTCGCCGCCACGGCCATCGGCGGGCGCTTCGCCGACGTGATCTTCCTGTCCGCGCGGGCGCTCGATGAGATCGCGGCGCTGGCGGCGCCCGTGCCCCACGACCACGCGCTGGCGCCGGCCCTGCGCTGGGTTGAGCGCGGGGTGATCGTCGTCGACCAGGGCGGGCGGGCACAGACAGCCCAGGCCGCCGCCCGCGCGCGGCCCCTCGTCGCACCGGTCGGCGACGAGGCGGCCTACGGCGCCTGGTTCGCCACCAACTACAACCTGGCTGTGATCCGGCGCCTGCTCACCTCCGATGACCCGCTGTACCTCGAGGTCGCCGACATCCGCATGGCGGTCTACGGCCACATGGACCTCTGGTTCAGCTACTTCACCATCCGCGGGCGCGTCTGGTCAGGCGACAAGGACGCCGTGCGCGCTCTGCTGGCCGACGACCCCGGCTACCTCGCGCTCTACCGCCAGGTTGTCGCCGAGACGCGGCGCGCGGAGAAGGCCGCCCTGTACGAGCGGGCGGCGGCCCACGCCACGGCGCCCCTCGGCGGCCTCTGGGCGGCGGGGGCGACAGCCGAGAGCCTGCTGCGCCCGCCGGTGCGCTGGGAGGAGCTGGTGTGACGGTGAGGCTTGGGCATCATCAGCTCTCGCTGAGATGCGCGCGGCTGGATATCCCCACGACGCCGGCGCTTGAGGCCCGCGCGCCCAGCGCGACGCGGAAGCCGAGCCGTGGCGCCAACGCCGGCGCGGTCGGGCGCTTCGTGGGCGGCCCGGGCAACCGTAAGAGGCCGCCGCTGCTGACATCCTGCTGCAGCCGGAGATCAAGCCCCCCGAACGTCCCGAGTGGGATGCCAGCCGTGTCAGCGACCCCGATGAGGAGATCGTCATTTCCCACAACTGGGACGAATTGCGCCGCTTCATGTGGGATTACG
>JAAXUL010001200.1 GCA_013336035.1 Chloroflexales bacterium | reverse complement strand
CACGGCGGGCCCGGGCGGTGTAGGTGGTGGCCTCTTCAAAGCGGCCCTGCTCGACGAGCAGCAGGGCGACAAAGGCCGCACTGACGCCGATCACGCTCTCTTGCGAGTAGGCGCTGAGGCGGCGGTGGGCATCGAGGGCCACGCTGACGGCCGCGGTCGTCTGGCCCTGCTGGTAGAGGGCGAGGGCGTGGAGGAGCAGCAGGTTCTGGTGGAGCCGGTCGTCGCGGTCAACCTGGGGCATCTCGAGGGCCTGGGCGACGGTGGTGGCGGCGCTCTCGGGGTAGCCCTGCTGGATGTAGATCGAGGCGACGATCATCCCCAGCAGCCACTGCCAGAAGGGGCTGCGGGGGTGGCGCGAGGCGTGGTGGGCCACGCGCAGGGCGGCGGCGTAGCGCCCGCGGTTGTAGAGCAGGGCCGCCGTCGAGGCCAGGGCCGCCCCGCGGGCCCAGGGGTCGCGCACCTGGTTGGCGGCGTGAACGGCGCGCACACAGACATCGGCAAAATCGGCGGGCCGGTCCTCCCAGAAGATCAGGGCGGCCATATCGCTGAGGGCGCGCAGCTCGCGCTGGTGGTTGCCCTGCTGGCGATAGAGCTCGGCGGCCTGGCTGATGGCCTGAAGGGCCTGATCACGCGCGGCGGCAGCCATACTCCACCCCCACATATGCAGCAGCTCGGGGTCGCGCTCGCGGCTCTGGGCGGGCAGGCCCTCGAGCCAGGCGCGGATGCTGTCGCGCTGGGGGGTGTCGATCAGAGGCCAGGCCCGGCGGCGCAGCGCGCCGGCCAGGGCCTCGTCGTCGCCGGCGGCCGTGTAGTGGGCCATGGCCGCCTCGAGCATGCTGCGGCGCTCGAAGGCGGCGCCGTAGCGCAGATGCAGCTCGACCAGGGCCTGGTGGCCGAGCAGCTGCTCGGCCCGCTCGCGCAGCAGCCGGCCCCATAGGGGGTGGAAACGGTAGACCTGGGCCTGGGTGTCGCCCGTGTCGACCGGCGAGATCGGCAGGCCCATGTGCAGGCTGCGCTCGATCAGCTCCTGGGCGCCAGGGCGCCCAAGCACCTCGTGGACCAGCTCGGCGTCGATCTGGTCGGCCAGGGCGGCGCGGGCGAGGAAGTCGAGCAGATCGGGCGGCAGGCCGGCCAGGACCTCGGAGGCCAGGTAGTCGAAGAGGCTGCGCTGGCTGCTGTCGAGGGTCTGGAGGTAGGCGCGGCGCTGCTCGGGGGCCTGGCGGGCGAGGGCCCGGGCGGCCAGCTGCACGCTGAGCACCCAGCCCTCGGTGCGCTCGAGCAGCAGGTCCAGCTCCTCGGGGCTGAGCTGCACCCCGGCGCGGGCCGCCAGCTCGGCGGCCTCGGCGCGGGTGAGCGAGAGGTCGCCCCGCTCGACCTCGACCAGGTGGCCCTCGGCGCGCATGCGATGCAGCGGCGCGAAGTCAAGGGGGCGGCGCGAGGCCACGACGACATGCAGGGCGGGAGGGGCGGCGCGCAGCAGGTAGGCCAGGAGGGCGTTGGTGATCGGGCCATCGGCGATCTGGTGGAAGTCGTCGATGATCAGGAAGGTCGGCGTGGCCAGCGTGCTCTGCAGATCGCTGAGCAGGGCCCCGGCCACCAGAGGCCAGTCGCGCTCGAGGTCGGCGGCCGAGTGGAGGATGCGCCACGACTCTTCGCCCACCTCGGGCAGGTGGCGCTGGAAGGCGCGCACCAGGTAGGCCAGCAGCATCGCGGGGGCGCTGTCGTCGGCGTCGAGGCCGACCCAGGCCACAGCGGCGCCGGTGCGCTCGAGGTCGACGACCCACTGGGTGAGCAGGGTCGTCTTGCCATAGCCGGCGGGGGCAACCACCAGGGTTGCCGGGCGCAGGCGCACCTCGGCGAGGAGGGCCTGGAGATCTGGGCGCAAGAGCGCCTCGCTGCGTGGCGCTGGCGCGGTCAGCTTGAGCGGCAGCAGGGCCAGGCCCGGAGAAGCGGTTTGTCTGCCTGAGGCCACCTGTGTCATGATCGTACTCTGTGCGCGTCAGCCGGCGAAGGGATCGTCGAAACGCTCGAAGGTATCGTCATTATAGAGGACGTAGATGCTTTTGTGCTCTGCCGGATCCGCGATAGGTGTCCAGAGCATCAGGCCCTGGTCAAAGAATTGGATCACGCCGAACTCGGCGCCGCCCTTCAGCTCGTACTCTGGGCTGAGCCAATGGCCCAGGGCCTCGCTGATGTCGGCACGGTAGAAGTATACCCGCCCGAAGCCCCGGCGGGGGGCGTTCGGGTCCGCCACTGGTGTCGGCTCGGGCCCGAGGGCCGCCACATCGTCTGGTGTAAACTCCTCGTAGGTGCCGGCGTTCAGGCCCTTGAGGGCGAAGATATGGTCGCTCTTCGCGTCAGTGTTCTTATCGCTCCACCAGAACAGCATGCCGCGCGCGAAGAACTGCTGCGAGCCCGGCCCGACGATCTGGCGCGCGATGGGGCAGCCGAGGCCGGTTCGCACGTTGACGTTATCCGCGTAGATCTGCTCGAAGCCGCCGGCCAGGAGATCGTCAGGGCACCTGGCGACGAGCGTGGGCGTGAGCGTGACGGTGGCCGTCACGCTTGGGGTGGCCGTCACGCTCGGGGTGTGCGTAGGTGGCGCGACGGTCGCCGTGGGCGGCTCGGGCGTAGCTGTGGGCGGCGCCGTTGTGGGCGAGGGCGGCACGCTGCTCGGCGGGAGCGGCGCGGTGGT
>JAAXUL010000026.1 GCA_013336035.1 Chloroflexales bacterium | reverse complement strand
GGCTTCGGAGTCGCACTCGGCTCCGGCGTCGGAGTATGCGTCGCGTCGGGCGTCCTCGTCGCCGTCGGCCCTGGAGTCCTCGTCGCCGTCGGCGCCGAGGTGTGCGTCGCGTCGGGCGTCCTCGTCGCCGTCGGCCCTGGCGTCCTCGTCGCCGTCGGCGTCAGGGTCGGCTCATCCTCAGGCTCATCCTCATCCTCAGGCTCAGACGTGGATGTCCGCGTCGCACTCGGCGCCAGGGTCGGCCTAGGCGTGTCCGTCGGCTCTAGCATAGGGGTCGACGTCAAGGTCGGCACTAGCGTATCCGTCGGCTCCGGCGTGCGGGTTCGCGTCGCGGTCGGCGTGCGGGTCGCCGTGTCCGTCGCCGTGTCCGTCGCCGTGTCCGTCGCCGTGATCGTTGGCGCGGCAGTCGCCGTAAGCGTCGGCACAGGCTCGGCAGAGGTCTGCCTACCGGCGCGCACAATTTGCATGATCGCCGCGAACGGCAGCGGCGGGCAAATCCCGTTGCCGACCGGGACCGCCGCAGTGTTCACAACGGGAGCATACGTCACGGCGCCCAACGTTAGCTGGTAGCTCGGGTTCTGCACGTAGGCGCAGATGGGTGACAAATCAGGTGGGAGCGGGATCTGAACGATAGCGGAGAGCACGATGCTGACCGAGCTGACCGGGTCAAGCGTCCCCTGCCAAGTCACCACGGGCCCCATACCTGGGACGATTATCGTCGTACCAGTGCCGCTAAAGGTCACTATAGGAGGGTTGAATAGCGGTGAGAATGGCAGAGTGGTCAGGTCGTCCTGCACGGTAACGTTCACCGGCATGGTACTGGTGTTGACGACGGTGATTGTCCACTCCACATCGTCATTCACCACCCCAAAACCAATCGTATAGGGCAGCGGGCTGGCGCCAGTCTTACTGACGGTCAGGCCGACCGCGTCATCGTTAACGATCGTGCCCGTGGCCGGCGCGGGCAGGGACACAAAGCCCACCGGCGTGGCATTGCTCAGCGCAACCTGGAAGGTCTCGTCGCCCTCGATCAGGGCGTCACCGATTATCTGGACATTGATCGGTGCGCTGCCATTACCGTTGCCCAGGTTGAGCGTGCCGCCGGCGACCTGATAGTCAGTCCCCGCCGTGGCGCTGCCAGCCTGGGTAATCCAGTTAATGGTCACTGGGTAGAGCGGCACCGGGTTAATCTGGACCTGGAAGGGCATATCGGTAAATGTTCCGACATCGCCTTCTGCCCGGCTCACATTCGCGTTGGTGAACGAGACTACAGGGAAGTCGTCTTCGATGATCGTGACGGTCTGCTGGGCCGTACCGAGCCGCACATAGGCCGGGGCAGGGCTTTGCAGGGTAATGATGACCGTCTCATTCAGCTCGGCCAGGTCATCGCCATTGACCGTAAGCGTGGCGGTTGCGGTCAGCTGGCCTGGGGCAAAGGTGAGCGTGGCGGGGGCAAGGGTATAGTCATTGCCGGCGCCCTGCGTGGCCGTGCTGGCCGGATCCACGCCCAGGGTGATGCTGACGGGATCAGGGGCAGCCCGGCTGAGCGAGGCAGTCACAACCACAGGGGTGGTCACCCCCGGATCACCCTCAGTCACGGTGGCCGAGGCCACACTGAGGTCAGCCACGACAAAGTCATCGTTCACAATGGTGCCGATGGCAGTGGATGGCGTGCCGACGGTGCCGTCCTGGACGGCGATAAGCTGCACCTGGAGCGTCTCGTCAAGCTCAAGGTCAGTGTCGCCGATGGCATTAATCGTAATCGGAGCCGTCAGCTGGCCGGCCGGCACGGTGACCGTCTGAGGAGCAGCGGGCGGGGTGAAGTCGACGCCGCTAGTCGCGCCGAGCCCCGTCACGGCATAGCTCACGACGACATCCTTGGTGCTGACCTGGCTCAGGCGCACTGTAAAGTTCAGAGCGCCGTCCGGCCCCGGCTGGCCCTCGTTCACGCTCGGACCAGGGTCAATGCTGACCTTCGGGTCATCATCGAGAATCGTGCCGAGGCCTTGGCCGTCGACGAGGCTCCCGGTGGCGGGGGTGAGCAGCGTCAGGTCCACGAAGAAGGTCTCGTCGACCTCGTCGATAGTATCGCCGACAATGGGGACGGTGATCGGGATGCTGGTGGGCCCACCAACGGTAAAGTTGACAGGGCCAGTTAGCGCTCCATAGTCAAGAACTGCGTTGGCGGTACCATCGACCGTGGCAAAGGTCAGGTTGACAGCTGCAAACGCCGCGGCGTTCAGGCTCACGGTAAAGGTCGCCTGAGCCGAGCCTGGGCCTGCGTCGCCCTCAGTCACGGTCGCATTACTGATCGAGACCCCTGGCAGGTCATCGTTGACGATCGTAATCGTGGCGCGCTGGTCCCCAATGGTATAGCCCGCCCCCGCGGCCAGATCGACGGCAAAGCGCTCGTTGAACTCGGGGGTGGTATCGCCATAAATCGTGACCGGGATGGTCAGGGTCTGGATGGCCGGGCCGGGGTTGAAGACCAGCCTGCCGGCGAGCTGCCCGTAGTCGACATTGGCGACCGCATTCGCATCAATGCTGGTCGTAGCGTAGGGCACGCTGATCGGCTGCCCGATGGCGCCGGAGAGCGTAACACTCAGCGCAATGACTGTATTGCCAAGGTCACCCTCGTTCACCGTCGTAGTGACAGGGGCGATACTCACCACTGGCGCCACATCATCGTTGCTGATGATGCCGATCGCCAAGGCACCAATGACGTTGACCGGGCCGCTGGCGCCCGAGAGCTGGACGCGGAAGGTCTCATCGCTCTCGTAGAATAGGTCGCCGATGATCGTGACCGGGATGTTCTGCTGGAGATCACCGCTTGCGAAGTTCAGCGTGCCACTGGTGGCCGTGTAGTCCGTGCCGGCTGTGGCAGCATTGGGGCCCGCGGCTGGAGCAGTAGTGTAGTTGATGCTGATCGGCCCGGGCGCTGGCGCCGAGAGGCTGACCGTGAAGATGAGCGTCCTGGTCCCAATGTCGCCTTCGGCCATCATCACATCGTCAATAGATGCGTTGACTGTTGGCACCGGCGTATTGGTGACCGTCGGCGGCACGGGTGTGTTGGTGACCGTCGGCGGCACCGGCGTATTGGTGACTGTCGGCGGCACGGGTGTGTCGGTAGCGGACGGCGGCACGGGTGTGTTGGTGGCCGTCGGCGGCACAGGCGCCGCCGTCTCGGTCGGCGTCGGCACAATCGGCACCGTCGCGGTGGGCGTGGGCAAGGACAGTGCAGTAGGCGTGGTCGAAGGCAGCGGGCGCGGGGTCACCGTCGATGTAGGCGCGACGGGCGTTGCGCTCGCCGCGATGGTGCTGATCGCTGTGGGGGTCGGCGGCACCAGGGTTGGGCTGGCGATGATCGGCACCGTGGCCGTAGAGGCGGTTGGCACGACTGGTGTGCCCGTCGGGAGCGGCAGCACAATCAGCGCTGTGGCGGTAGCCTCGGCGGCCGGTGTGCTGGTGGGTCCGCGGGTGGGCGTACCTGTCGGGTTCGTCGTGGCGGTGACACCGATGATGACAGCATTGGTGGCGGTCAGCGCAGGCAAGCCGCCACCGGCTACATCGGTGTCAGTCTGAGCGGGGGTCGTTGTAGGGCGCGGCGTTGGCGGCGTGGTCAGGGTCGGGGTTGGCGGCACGATCTGGGCGTCGGACGGGCCGACCTGACCAATAGCCGCCACCGTGACGGCCCCTGGCAGGGCGGCAGGCGTGATCCGGTCGCGGCGAGCCTGCTCGGTGGCCTGCGCGTTGGGCGCGTTGGGGTCGAGCGCGGCGTAGCTGATGCCGCCCGGGAAGGGTGCGTAGGAGCCCAGGCTCGCCGACGAGCCGACATCCTTAAACGGGTCGTTCTCGGGCATGACGCGGCGCAGGGCCACCTCGGCGATGCAGCCGACCGGCAGGATAGCAAGCAGGAGGGCGAGGAGGACGAGCCAGATCAGCCCGTCACGGCGTCGCCGCTGAGTCGTTGGTTTGCGCGACGGCGAGTGAGTGCTCATTGACCTGCTGCAGGATGATGGTAAAGGTGCTACCCTGGCCGGGGACACTGCTGACGCTGACGCTGCCGCCCTGGCGCTCGATCAGCTGGCGGGTTATCGCAAGCCCAAGCCCACCGCCGCGCTGGGTCGAGTTATTGCCCTCGATACGCTGGAAACGCTTAAAGAGGCGAGGCAGCACCTCGGGGGCGATGCCAGGCCCGGTGTCGATCACATCGACCCGCACATTCGGGCCCTCGGCTTGGGCGCGCAGCGTCACCCCACCTCGCTCGGTGTAGCGGCGCGCGTTATCGAGCAGCTGACCAAAGGCGCGTTTGAGCTGCTCGCGGTCGGCCATCACCGGAGGCAGGTCCTCGGGGATCTCGATGGCCACGAGGAGGTTCTTCGCCTCGAAGCCCTGGCGGAGCGAGATCATTGCAGCGCTGACCACCATTTCGAGGTCCACCGGCTGCCACTCGGTCTTGAGCTGGCCCGACTCGATATCGGCGATCAGGATGGCGTTATTGACCATATCGGTCATATCGACGGCCCGTGCGCGCACCTGGCTGAGCAGGTCGGCCTGGTCGGCCGAGGGCTTATCGCCGCCGGTGCCGCGCAGCAGCAGCTCGGTGAAGCCACGGATGACAGTCAGCGGCGTGCGCAGCTCGTGTGAGATCGTGGCGATAAAGTCGGTCTTGGCCTTGCCGACCATCACTGACTCGGTGACATCGTGAAGCACGATCACCTCGCCGCTGGACTGGCCGTCCTCGCCGATCACGGGCGACCTGGTGAGGGTGATAAAGCGCTCGCCGAGCTGGAACTGGGCGCCCCCCTGCCCGAACAGCTCACGGCTCTCACTGACTGCCTCTAGGGGCAGGTCGGCCAGGCGCGGCCGGGCCGTCTGCCAGTCTGGCAGGTCGAGGATCTGCTCGGCAGCCCCATTGAGCAACGCAATACGGCCTTTATCATCGCAGACCACCACCCCGTCGCCGATCGAAGCGAGGATGGCGCGGCGCTCTTTGGCGTCACGCTGGACCTGGCCGTAGAGGACGGCGTTGGAGAGGACGGCCACGGCCATGTTGGCGATCACGGCAAGGCTCTGCTCGTCCGCCTCGCTGAAGGCGGCGGGGTCGGGGTGCAGGAAAAGCAGCGCGCCGGCAAGGTGTCGCTGGCGGAAGACCGGGGCCTTATAGGCCGTGCCCAGGCTCGGGTCGAGGCCGGCGGACTCCAGAACCTCGGGGCCGGACACCCGGATGAGCTGGATCTCCTGCGGGTCGTAGGCGGCCATCTCGGCCAGTATGGGTGTATCGGCGGCGAGGCTAACCTCTGTCTCTGGCAGCTGAACGGCGCTGCCGGGGCGCGAGTAGTACCTGAAGCCCTCTGGGTCTTCGAGCAGCGCGACAGCCTCGGTGCCGGGCACGAACGAGCTCGCGGCCTGGGTGGCGACGGTAAGCACCTGCGCCACCTCGATGGTGCGGTTCAGCTCGCGGCTGGCGGTGTAGAGGCGCAGGAGGTGCTCGGTCATCTGGTTGAAGGCCACCGAGAGCTTGCCTAGCTCGTTCTGGTTCACTACGGCGCTACGCCGCTTGAGATCGCCGGAGGTGACAGCCTCAGCGGTCTCAACCAGATTGCTGAGCGGCCTGGTGATCCGGCGCGCCACCTGCCAGCCGACAATAACCGAGGTAAGGGCCAGGGCAGCGGTGATGCCAAGCACGGCCGAGCGGCTGGCCGACCAGGCGCTGATCACGAAGTCAGTCGAGAGGCCGACCGAGAAATAGCCCGACTGAACCCCACGGATCAGGAGCGGCGCGTAGACGAACTGGTACTGGCGATCAGCGATCTGGCTGACGTCGGCCACCGAGCAGGAGGGCAGGCGGGTCATCTCGACCGGGCTGACCAGGCGCCCAGTCAGGTTCCCGATATCGAGACAGGGGTCCTCGGGGTTGCCGGACCGCTCGCCGCTAGGTGTGGGGGCGCCCGGCGCATTGAGGGCCGCCACCTGGTCAATCAGCGCCTGGTTCATATCGAGCGCTGACAGATCAATGCCGGTGACGGTCGTGGCGCGGGCGATGCCGCTGACATCGTAGATGGTGCTGACCGCGGCCTGGCTGCGGCGCTGAAGGTCCTGGAGTAGCGAGTCGAGGCGCTGGGCCACCAGCAGGCCACCGACCAGACGCTCGCTGCCGGTCGCCTGGTCGGTAAGGTAGACCGGCGCGACCGTGAAGAAATGCAGGTTGACTTTACCGTCTGACGACTGAAAGGAGATCAGGCCGCTGTACTTATCGCCGATCGTCTCGCTGCCCTGCACCCGCTTGCTCTCGCCGCGCAGCACAGCATCGATCAGGGGGATGCCAGCCAGTTTGGTGCCGACATAGCGCGTGGGCTCGGCAGGGTTGCCGGGGGTGCGCTCCCAGTCGCTGAGCGAGCGGCCCGCGGGGTCGAAGACGATCAGCCGGTCGGCCTTGACGCTCTCGGTGGACTGGCCAACCTGCCAGAGGCCGCTCAGAGCTAGCTCGAGGCCGGCTGTGTCGCCCGTGGCCATGGCCTGGGGGACCGAGGGGGCCCCCGTCACGGAGTTGGGGGCGGTGAAGCTGATCCGGCTCAGGTACTCGATATTGCCCATCTCGCGCTGCGCGAATGACTCGGTGAAGTTGCGCGCGACCTGGCCCATCTGGTTGTTGAATCGCTCCTGCCAGCTATCAGCCACCAGGGTGACAGCGACAAATGATCCGACAAGCATCACCAAGATCATCAGCGCCAGGTATGGCCCGATGACGGTGTACTGGATCTTTGAGCGGTATTCATTGACGAGCTGGCGCATCCGTTCAACCGCCTGGACGTCTGAGGCCTTGCACGAAACCACGCCGGCCGTGGGCGTCGAGGGGGACTTGCCCCGCGCCATCTACCCCGGTAAGGTCACAGGCATCCGTCGCGTTGTCGAAGTGGACATGCGACGACCTGCTCTTACACCTTGTAGTCGAACAGAGTCATTCGACCAATTATAGATCATCGGTGTACCTTCCACAAACGACCCAGCTGACAATTTTGTGACCTGTAAAGTGTAAATCCTTTTCACCTGGCCGTCCAGCGGCAGCTCTGTCGCGCGGGCCTATTATGCATTCCGGAGCCGTTGATCCTGTGTCAATGGGAGCGCGAGCGCGAAAGTGCTGCCCACACCCTCAACGCTCTGCAGCCAGATCCGTCCGCCATGGGCCTCTACTGTAAGCTTACAGAATGTTAATCCAAGGCCGGTACCACGAACCTTATGGCCATCGCGGACCTGGCCGAACTTCTCGAAGACGCGCTCGTGGTACTGGGGCGGGATGCCGGGGCCCTGGTCGCGCACCCAAAAGAGCAGCCAGTCGCCCTCGGCGAGGTTTGGCAGATTCAGGAATGATGTGTGGCCTAAGCTGACACCATGGGCCTCTATCCGGACAAACGAGGCGCCCAGGGTGACTGAGCCGCCGGATCGCGAGAACTTGATCGCATTGTCGAGGAGGTTCTGGATCACGCGCACCAGCTTCTCACGGTCGGCCTCGATCAATGGCAGGCCGACGGCCAGATCTTGCAGCAGTGTCAGTCGATGACCCTGAGCCGAGACCCGCAGCCGGTCGAGGGTCTCATCCACCAGGGCGTAGGGCGAGAGCGGCTCGCAGTCGAGGCTCATGTGCCCCTGCTCCATCTTCGCGATGTCGAGCATAGTGTTGACCATCTCGAGCATGGTCTGGCTTCCCTGGTGAGCAATGCCAAGCAGCTCTTGCTGCTGATCAGAGATCGGCCCGCCGAGACCGCGCTTGACCATCATGATGCCGTTCATAATGGCGGTAAGGGGCGCCCGCAGGTCGTGGACAAGCATGCCGGTGTAGTCCTCGCGCAGCTGAGCCAGCTCACGCTCCTTTGAGATATCCTGAAAGAGGGCGAGGCGACCAATCTGGGCGCCGCTCGTCTCGCGCACCGGCAGGGTGTAGTGGCGGATGAAGCGGCGCAGCGGCGAGACGATCTCGATCTCGACCACCGCATCGGTGCCGTCATCGCTGTCATTGAGCCACGAGGGGATGCCGACGCTGCTGGCGCGGGCCCGCAGCTCAGCCAGGACTGTCGCGAGGGGGCGGCCAATCAGGGTCTCGCGGCGCGCCTGGAGCAGCCGGGCGGCCTCGGGGTTGGCTGTGACCACGGCGTCACGCATATCGGCCATCAAGATGCCGTCGTTAGTCGAGTTAAGGATGGCCTCGAGGCGATCACGCACTGTGGTGACGGTCTGAAAGAGGCGGGCATTCTCGATCGCGACGCCGATCGTAGCGGCCATGAGCATCAGGCGACCGGCCTCTTCCTCGGTGAAGAGGCCCTCGCGCTTATTGAGCAGCTCGATCACCCCGATCGTGCGGCCCTTGACCACGATCGGCACGCAGAGGATTGTCTTGACCTCGTAGCCGACCGAGTCGCTCACATCACGGAAGAAGCGCGGGTCGCTATGGACATCGTTGACAATATCGTAGCGCTGTGACTCGGCCACACTCCAGACAATCCCCTGGCCCTTCGGGATTCGAACCCCGTAGAGCTTCTCCTCGCCGGCCTCAAGGGTCATCACGAAGACCAGCTCCTCGGTCTCCTCGTTGAGCATGAGCAGCGAGCCGGCATCGACACGGAAATACTCGTTGATCTTCTCCATCACGAGATGGTAGATCTCACGCGTATTGAGCGACGAGGTGACCGCGGCGGCAATATCATTGAGCGTGGCCAGCTCGGCGGTGCGGCGCTGGGCATTCTCGGTGATGCGAAACGAGGTGATCGCGGCGGCGAGCTGCCCGGCGAGCAGGCGGGCCTGGGCAATCTCTTCGTCAGCGAAGTGGCGCATCGCGCTGATACTGGCGAAGACAAGCACGCCGATACAGCTATCCTGAGCCACCAGCGGCAGCAGCAGCAGCGACCTGATCTGCTCGGCGGTCAGCAGCGGAAGCAGCCACTGCGCGACGGGGCCAGCGCCCGGCCCAGCGAGATCGCGCGTGATGTCGGAGATCTGCACATGCTGGCGCTCGGTCACCACCTGCTGGAGGATTACCGTCTCGGATAGGGCGAAGGCAGGGGGCAGCTCGCGACGCGGCGGCGAGGTGCTGGCCAGACGGGCTGTGGCACCCCCGTCACTGAGCAGAATGACTCCGCTATTGGTGAGGTTGAGCAGCTGGGCAAACTCGTTGAGCCCAAGCATGAGCAGCTCATCCAGCGTCGCGGCGGTCTCGATGGCGGCGGCGATGCGCAGCAGCGAGGCAGTGCGCAGCTCACCGGAGGATTGTCCCACTATCCGCCTGCGAGTCATAGGCGGCTCCTCATCCTCGCCCTATCGCGAGTCTGTAGACAGAACGAGGGATCTCACCCTCGCCAGCAGCCAAAGGAGCCAGGGGCTCCAGAGGAAATAGCCCATCGGCGCCGAAGCTGGCGGCGAGGGTATCGGTTACGAGGACCTCGTCGGGGCGTGCAAGGCGCTGGATACGGGCAGCCTCGCGGATGGCGCCGCCAAGCAGGATGATCGCGCTGAAGCGGGTGTCGCCGACGACCCCGCTGATAATCGAGCCAGCCGCGACGCCGGCGCAGACAGCGATATCATAGCCGAGCTGGGCGCGCCAGCGACCTCTGAGGCGGCGCGCGGCGAACTGAAGAGCCTGTGCGGCGCGCATCGCGCTTACCCGGGCGTCACTTGGGGCGTCGGGGTAGCCGAAGAGCATCAGCGCGGCGCCGTCGTCGTAGTGGGTCAGATAGCCCTGGTGCTCGTGGGCAATCGCCGCCAGCGTGGCCACGTACGGCGTGAGGATCTGCTCTATCACCTGAGCGGGGCTAAGTTGATCGCAGAGGCGGTCAAGGCCGCGGAGGCCAGCCCAGATGGCCACACCCTGGAGGGCCTGAGGCGCCAGGGTCGCCTCGATATTCTGGGGGCTCGACAGCAGATTAGCCAGGGCCGTCGGGCTAATCTGGCCCTCGAACAGGCGACGGGCGGTGGTAGCCTGGCCAGGGGAGGCCATCTCATCGTGCTGCACGCGGGCAAGGATTGTGACGGCGTAGGCGGCGAGGGCCGAGCAGAGGGCCAGGCTGCGCCGGCTGTAGTGGCGCGAATCAGGGTCGGCCAGGGTGAGCACGCCCAGGGCCCGCTCGCCATAGAGCAGAGGCACGACCAGGACCGAGCGCATATTCTCGAGGCCGGGCACAGGCAACCAGCGCGCGTCACGCTCGGTGTCCTCGATAATGTCGGCGCGCCGCTCGCGCAGGGCCCAGCCGGCCAGGCCGTGCTTAAGGATGGGGGCGACCGTGACACCGGGGGGCAGCATATTGCCCTCCTTCAGCGTGATGCGGTAGCGCACCTTGCTCTCGTCGGGCTCGAGCAAGAGCAGTGAGCCATGCTCTGAGTCGGTGACGCGTGCGGCCGCGCGAAGCACCTCTTCGAGGGCAAGGTCGAAGCCCTGGCTGTTGGCAAGGAGGCCGCCGATCTGCTCAAAGGCGATCAGGCGCTCGCTCTCGCGGGTGAAGAGGCGGCGGTGGTCATTGTTCTGGACGGCGAGCGTCAGCAGATCGGCGACGGCACGCGCGAAGGCGCGCTGCTCGTCGCTGAGCCGCACGTCGTTGCCCTCGGCCAGCAGGCAGAAGGTGCCGAAGGGCTGACCGCGCACGATCTGGGGTAGACAGAAGAGGGTCAGGCGCTCGGAGCCTCGCTCGAGGGGCAGGAGTGTGCGCACCTGAAGGCCGCTATAGGTTGCCTCGCGCCGCTCGAGCAGGGCCCGGCCGATCGCGGTCTCATCGAGATCGAGGGTGACCGAGTGGTCGAGGCGGCCCATGCCCCAGGAGGCTAGGGCGACCAGGGCCGCCCGCTCGGCGTCCAGCACAAGCAGGAGCGCACCCTGGACAGGCAGGTGCTGCGCGATCTGGGTCGCAGCGAGCTCGAGAGCCTCGTTGGGCTCCAGGCCAGCGCCAAGGTCGTGGGCGAGACGGGGCAGGGCGTCGAGGCGGGGGATAAAAGCAAGGGCGCTGCTGAGCGTCTCGCGCATATAGGCGACCTCGTCGCCGTTGATGGGCACAGGAGCGGGAAGCGCGGTGTCGGTCAGCTGGACGGCGAAGGTGTGGAGATCGTAGGCGACCTGGCGCAGGCTGAGCTTGATAGCGACGACGAGTGCGAGGCCAACCAGAAGGCCGACAAGCAGTGCGAACAACACGCTATGCCCGGCCTTCACCGAGGTTCCGCCCTCGATAAGGCGCACAAAGCCGTAGATAAGGGCCCCTATGCCAAGGCCACCAGCCATCGCAAAGGCAAAGATCCGCCGTATATCACTGCTCGGCAGTCCCAAGGCTACGCCTTCCTGAAGCGCCAGTCACCCTGCTGTATGAACGATAGCGAGACAAAAGTTCGTACAGGCACGCCCTGCGACGCCTCTGGCTGCACCATGGCTGCCCATTATAGCTTGCGCCCGACAGTGCGGCAAATGAGCCGGCTCAGACGGAGTACAGACGCTCGTGCTGTTCGGCAATAGACTCCCAGGAGAATCGGGCGGCGAGCGCGCGCCCCGAGGCGCCGAGTGTGGCACGGAGGTCAGGCGCCGCGACCAGGCGGAGCAGGGCGGCGGCCAGCGCGATGGGGTCGTCGGGGGGGATGAGCAGGGCGCCGGGTGCGAGGGCCATAGTGGTAGCCTGGTCGCTGGGAAGCGTTGTGACTACCGGGCAGCCATGGGCCAGGGCGGCGAGCAGGCTGCCGCGGCGAAAGGAGGCGCCGTCGCGAAAGGGCAGGGCGGCACAGTCGGCGGCGAGCAAATGCGCCGAGACCACATGATCGGGCACGTGGCCCGTGACAATAACACGGGCAGTCAGACCGAGGGCCGCGAGGCGCGCACGCACGGCCTCGGCATAGGCGACATCCTGAGGTGCCGTGGCAGCCCCGCCCACGATCAGCAGTCGCCAGGGATGGTCAAGGCGGGCCAGGGCCGCGGCGAGCACATCAGCGCCCTTGCTCGGCGAGAGGAGCCCGAAGTACGACACGAGCAGCTCGCCGGGGGCGACCCCAAGTTGTGCGCGCCAGGCGGAGCGGTCGTAGCCGGGCCCCGGGGCGACCGGGATGTTTGAGCCGATGGGGATGATGGCCGCCGACCGCCGGCCGCCGACCGCCGACCGCAGCCGCGTAGCGTCGGCGCTGTTCGTCACTACCACGGCGTCCGCGTCGCGTGCCAGCCGCATATTCACCCAGCCGCGCAGGGGGCCGGCTTTGGGGAAGAGATAGGGGACGAGCAGGTCGTGGAAGGTGACGGCGACCCGGGGGCGACCGCCCAGGCCGCGCAGGCGCCAGGGGAGCACGTTGATGCCGGGGCGCATCGCGTAGGCGCCCGTCTGGTACTGGATATGGAGCCAGGTGGGCCGGAGGGCGGCGAGGGCATCGATCACAGCGGGCCAGGCGCGGTGCGACCAGTCGAGCCTGGCGCCGGGCTGGCTCACGGCAACGCCACGCCCATCTTCCCCGTACAGGGTGAGGTCGCCACCCTGGATAGTCAGGGCGGCGACCTCGTGGCCGCGGGCGCGTAGCGCGGCGGCGAGGCAACTGGTATAGTCACCAACACCGCCAGGCTGCGGGGGATACTCCCCGGTGAGCAAGGCAAGGCGCATTCGCGAACGCTCCCCTGATGCCCGGTTACGCCTGTCGCCCGATCAGGCTCTCGGCGAGGGCGCGAAGCTTCGCACGGGCTTTCTCGGCAGCGGGGTTCCCGGCCGTATCGACGCGGTCGATAGCTGCGAAGGCAGCAGCGTGATGTCGGGCGGCCATCTCGGCACAGTAGGCGCGAGAGCCGGCGCTGTCGAGAACGGCGAGCGCCGCGGCCACCGCGACAGCGTCCATCTCGCCCTCGCTGTAGCGCTGGGCGAGCTCATCGCTCCGCGAGCTGGTCGCAAGGGCGTGGACGACCGGCAGGCTGACCTTACGCCGGTAGAGGTCGGCGGCACGAGGCTTACCTGTCACCTCTGGCTCGCCCCAGATGCCAAGGATATCGTCCTCGATCTGGAAGGCGATACCGACGCTACGCCCAAACTCGGCCAGGGCAGCGGCATTGGCGGGTGTTGCGCCGGCCACGATGGCACCAAGCTCGCACGAGCCGGCGATCAGGATGGCAGTCTTGCGGCCGATCATAGCCAGGTAGTCGTCGGGGGTGATGCGCAGATCGCCCTCGAAGCTGATATCGAGGAATTGGCCCTCGCAGACCTGGAGGATAACCTCGTCGAAACGGCGCAAGACAGCGAGAATACGCTCGGCGGCAACGCCCATCTCGCTGAGACGATGGATGGCCAGATGGGCGATCACAAACATACCGTCGCCAGCGTTGATTCCTTGGGCGAGCCCCCACAGCGACCAGAGGGTAGGGCGCCCACGGCGGGTATCGCTGTCGTCCTCAATGTCATCGTGGATGAGGGTGAAGTCGTGCAGAAGCTGAATGCCGGCGGCGAGAGGCACAGCCTGGGCGGGGTCGCCGCCGCCGGCCTGACAGGCCAACATGACCAGCTGGGGGCGAATAAGCTTGCCGGGGTCCGACTCGGCAGGGTCGAGCTGCTGGTCGCGCCAGCCCAGGTGGTACTCCTGCATCTGATAGAAGCGGGCGACCCGGGCCTCGGTCTGCGGGAAGGCGGCGCGCATGGCCTGCTGGATGATCAGGCGGCTATCAGGTGATGTCATACGTTTCTCAGCTAAAGCCCTTACAGGTTAACGTTGAATGTAGTACGAAGTTGGGTAGTATGCACCGCGTCAGAAAGAGCAGAAACCCATCTAAAATACGAGCCACTTGTAACCCGTGTGTAATCCTTAAGCATTGTACCAGACGGAGGCGGCTAGTACACTGCGCCATATGTAAGGCAGTAGGAGCAAGGGCCAACGGACACCCGACGCAGTTGACCCGGCACACCCGGCCTTCAGACGCAGCCCACAACGCCCGAAAGGAGTGCAGTGATGCCGCTCAACATGCGATTCCGCTTTAGCCCGACCAAAGACGGCCTTGTGAAGGTTCTGGGCCCGCTCGAGACCGAGATCATGCAGATCCTGTGGCAGGACGAGCGCAGCACGGTGAAGAAGGTCCATCGCCGCCTGTCGCAGCAGCGCGAGATCGCCTACACGACGGTGATGACTACCATGAGCCGCCTGTCCGAGAAGGGCGTGCTGAACCGTCACCGCGAGGGTCTGGCCTACGTCTACACCCCGGCTATCTCCGAGGAGGACTTCGTGCAGATGGTAGTCCGCCAGGTGCTCGACGGCTTGCTCGACGACTACAGCGACACGGCCATCGAGTACATGGTGGACTACCTTGCCCGCAACAATCCGAACGAGCTGAAGCGACTCCAGAAGGTTATCCAGGCCCGCACCGGCGGGGCCTGAGCGTAGCTTCCTGCAGCTTTGTCTCCCCCTTTCAGACTCCACCCGCTCTCCCAGCGGTCCAGATGCAAAATGCAAAACGCAAAAGCCCGCTTTACCGGGCTTTGCTTTGCATTTTGCATCTTTCTTTTTGCGCAGTACATCAAGCTGGCTCGCCCCACAGGTCATACTCGGTTGTCCGCGTGACGTGGACGGGGATGATCGTGCCGACGGGCGGATGCCCCCAGACAAAGACCTGACCATCGATCTCGGGGGCGTCGCGAAACGAGCGGCCTAGGGCGATGGGGCGACCATCGGCTACGCCGTGGCCCTCGATCAGCACGGGCAGCGTGCGCCCGATCCAGCGGCCAGTGCGGGCGATCGAGACGTGGCGCTGGAGCTGCATCAGCTCGTGCCAACGCTTCTCGATCACCTGGGGGCGCACCTGGTCGGACAAGGTCGCCGCGTGGGTGCCCGGCTCCTGCGAGTAGCGGAAGGCGCCGACCCGGTCGAGCTGAGCCTGCTCGAGGAAGGTGAGCAGGGCGCGGTACTCCTCGGTGGTCTCACCGGGGAAGCCCACAATGAAGGTGGAGCGCAGGGCGATGTCGGGCATCGCGGCGCGCAGGTCGCCGATCAGGCCCATGGTGCGCTCGGTGTCGGGGGGGCGCCGCATACGGCGCAGGGTGGCTGGGTGGGCGTGCTGCAGGGGCATATCGAGGTACTTACAGATCTGCGGGCGGGTGGCCATGACCTCGATCAGGCGCCCGGTGATCCCGTGGGGGTAGGCGTACATGAGCCGCACCCAGACATGCTCGGGCAGCATCTGACAAAGCTCGTCGAGTAGCGTGGCGAGGCCGTCGTTGAGGCCAAGGTCGCGCCCGTAGTCGGAAAGGTGCTGGGCGACGAGCACGATCTCGCGCACACCGCGGGCCACAAGCTCCTGGGCCTCGCCGAGCACAGCGCCGACGGGCTTGGAGGCCATATCGCCCTTGAAGCTGGGGATGGTGCAGAATGCGCAGCGCAGATTGCAGCCGTCGGAGATCTTGAGGTAGGCCGAGGGGGCGCTATGGGTGCGGCGGATCTGGGCGGTGCGCCAGTCGGCGTAGCTTTCCGAGGGCTGAGGGCTGAGGGCTGAGGGCTTGCTCGCTGCCGCAGGCGCGAGCCCGATCACCGGGACCTGCCTCCCATTACTGACAGTGCGCTCGCCGGCCAGCTCGCCGATGTGCATCCACTGCTGGGTGCCAAGGGTGTGATCGACGCCGGGGATGGCGGCGACCTCGTCGCGGTGGGACTGGGCCATGCAGCCGGCGGCGATGATACGCTGGCCCGCGCGCCTGGACTCGCCCAGGGCGCGGAGAGTATCGACGGTCTCGGCGCGAGCGGCGGCGATGAAGCTACAGGTGTTGACGATGATCAGGTCGGCCTCGCCGGGGGTGTCGGCGGGCGTGTGGCCCTCGTCGGTGAGGATACCGGCCATGCCCTCGCTGTCGACAGCGTTCTTGGGGCAGCCCAGCGTAACAATGTGATATTTCATGCGGGGGCGCGAATTCTAGCGATAGTTAGTAACCTGAAGGGGCGCGTCGATCTGGCCCTCTTGCTCTTTGAGGAACTTAATCACCGCCTGGAGCTCGTCGCGGCTCTTCGAGACGACGCGCAGGGTCTCGCCCTGGATCCGGGGCTGGATCTTCGGGAACTGGTCGCGGATCATCTTTGCGATCTTCTTCGCCAGCTCGCTATTAATACCCTTGCGCAAGGCAACGGCCTGACGCACCCTGCCACCACTGATATCCTCGGGCTTGCCATAGTCGAAGATCTTGAGTGAGAGCTGGCGGCGCAGGGCTTTGGTCTCGAGGATGTCGCGGACAGCCCGCAGGGTCATCTCGGTGTCGGTGCCGATCAGCAGCTCGGTCTTGCTGAGATCCAGGGTGGTCTTGGTATCTTTCAGGTCGTAGCGGGTCTGGATCTCGCGCATGGCCTGATCGACGGCGTTCACCAGCTCCTGGTGATCGAAGTCAGAGACGATATCGAAGCTGCTTTCGCTTGCCATAGGCGTAGGGGGGTAAGGCGCGAGCTATTCCGCGCCCTTACTGCTCGTAGGCTAATTAGGCGGCCACTGCCAGTTAACTGGCTGGCCGGCGCTCTGGCCGAGAGCGCCCTGCTGGAGGCCATTGACGGTGACAAGGACGTCGGGAGGGTTGCCGGCGCGGACGAAGACGCGGCGCTGGGCCTCGAAGACAAGCTTCTCGCCGGAGCGCATGATCCCCTCGAAGGCGACATTCCCATCGGTCTGGACGCGCACCCACGAGCTCTCACTGCCGCGGCTGCGCGCGATAGTCACCTCGAGGACGATCGGGGCGGCGGGCGTGACGCTAGGGGCGGCGGTCGCGGCGCCGCCAGCGGCAGAGCCGGGCTCAGCGTCGGCGAGGGCGGTGGCAGCCACGGCAGAGGTGGGCCCTGGGGCGGCCGGGCTTGGCGTTCGTCCGGGCAGCGTGATCGTGGGCGCGACCCCGGCGGTAGCGGTGGGGAGCGGCGATGGCGGGGGTATCGTGGGGCTGGGCGCGGCGGCTACGTCATTTGTGGCCCGGTCGCCGATGCGCCCGACAGCGTTGAGGGCGACGTAGGCCAGGCCCACCAGCGCCATCGTGACAAAAAAGACCCCGAAGAAGCTGGGGAGGACGTAGGACCGGGTGCGCGGCGGGCTGGTGGCTGGGACGACCCGGATCTGGTCGGTCGCGCCGCGCTCGCGCCGGTAGAGCTCGATAACCTCGTCGGTCGGCAGACCGAGATACTGGGCGTAGTTGCGGATAAACCCACGCGTCACGACATCGCTGGGCAGCCTGTGGTAGGCGCCCTCCTCGAGGGCCGCGAGAGACTGCTGGAGAATGCGGGTGTCGATAGCAGCCTGGGCCAGTGATAGCCCCTGTCCCTCGCGAGCCTGGCGTAGACGCGCCCCTAGCTCACTCATACAGCTCGTTACCTTAGGCACCATCCCCACAGACGCGGGATGGCGCTACGTTCGACACAGGCGATCAGCGTAACGATGCGGGAGGTCGGGCCCGCGAGAACCACTAATTTTCGTTGCGTATCAACGCAGGATCTATTATACCATACCGGTTGCAGCGGACCGATCCGCCCATCCCTACAAGCAGGCCGAAGCAGTGCTGAGGAGAAGACAATGACGACAATGACAAGGACAAGGGCCGGGGGCTACGACTGGCTGTCCATCTGGCGCCAGATGTATGATGCCGAGCGAGCCCAAGGCGAGGCGGCGACCGACCCGGCCTTCGGCCGCTCCTCCGACACATGGGCGGGCCGGGCCGGGCGTTACGCGGCAGCCAGCCGACGCCGGGCGCAGCCCGACGCCTTTATGGCCGCGCTGACACCACGCCTGCGCCCCACCGACCGCGTGATCGATGTCGGGGCGGGCACAGGGCGCTACCTGCCCTACCTGGCCACCCAGGTGGCCGAGGTGATCGCCGTCGAGCCTTCGCCTGCCATGCTCAGCGAGCTGGAGCGCACCCTGAGCGACGAGGGGGTGACGAATGTGCGCGTGCTCGCCGAGGGCTGGCCGCTCGCCCGCCCCCTCGACGCGGATGTGATCATCTCGTCGCACGTCGTCTATGGCGTGCGCGAGATCGGGCCGTTCCTCGAGGCGATTGACCGGGCGGCACGGCGCCTGTGCGCACTCTATCTGGGGCTGAAGCACCCGACCACCGCCCTCGCACCATTCTGGGAGCGAGTCCACGGGCAGAAGCGGCTGCCGCTACCGGCGGCCCTGGAGACTGTAGCCGCCTGTCATCAGCTCGGACTGCCCGCGCGGCTCGAGCTTGTCCCCGCCCCCGAGGCGTTCCGCTTCCCGAGCGCCGAAGAGGCGCTAGAGGAGATCCGCGCCCGGCTGCGGCTCACCCCTGACCCGTCCCGCGACGCCGCCATTCTGGCGGCGATGGCAGAGCTGCTCGTGCCAGTTGAGGACGAGCAGCTGGCCCCACGCGAGCAGCAGCGCTACGCCGGCCTGATCTGGTGGCAACCTGAGACAATCACATCCGCCGCATCGTCATAGTAGTGATCTGTTGCAGAGCACGCCCGAGTTCCGAGCAATCACGAGGGAGGCATGCGATGGGTATGTTCCTGAGCGTTCTTGTGATCATCGTGGTGATAATGTTCTTCTGGATGATCGGCTGGGGTATCTTCTGGTTCCTGGTGCAGTCGGGGGTCGTGGTGCAGAAGGCGCTTGAGCCGCCCACCACCGACACGCGTGACTACAGCCTGGACCAGGGCCGTGAGGTGCGGGGTGAAGACTCTTAAGCGGGGGCAGATCTTGCAGCGGATCTACATCGAGGCGCTGGTCATGGGCCTCTGCATCGGCCTCGCGGCTCTCCTGCTCAACTGGTGGGTCGGCGATTCTGGCTGGCGCTCACGGGCCCTGGCACTGATCATCGTGGGCGGGGTGCTCTGCGTAATCCAGTACGGCATCACCCGCGCCCGGGGCAAGCGCTAGCGGCCTACCGACAAGCTTAGGCCGGATAGTGAGCTATGCGCCGGTCTGAGCGGCGGCTGGTGAGGCGAGCGGCGCGGCGGGCGGCCTCGCGCATAACGCGGCGACGGTCGATGGTGAGCAGGCGACGCCCGCGCATCAGCACACGCCCGGCGACGATCAGCGTGTCGACGTCGGAGGCGCGGGCGCTATAGAGCAGGGTGGCGGGCTGGCTGTGTATGGGCTGAGTGTGGGTGGCGTCGTGCCGCACAAGCACAATGTCAGCCTGAAGCCCCTCGCGCAGCTCGCCGGTGACCCCGGCAAGCCCGAGAGCCCGTGCGCCCTCGCGCGTGGCCAGAGCCAGAGCCTCGCCGATCGGCATGGTGCGGGCGTCGCGGCGGGTGTGCTTCTCGAGGAGCGCCACAAGGCGGGCCGCCTCGAGCATATCATAGCTGTTGTTGCTGGCGGCGCCGTCGCTGCCGAGCGCGACGGTGACCCCGCGGGCCCGCAGGTCGGCCACGGGGGCGACGCCGAGGGCCAGCTTCATCTCAGTCTTCGGGGTGACGGCCACGGCGACGCCATGGGAGGCCAGGATGCTCACATCCGCGTCCGTCGGATGGGCCACATGGGCGGCCAGCGCGGGCACCTCGAACAGCCCGGCGTCGTGGGCCACGGCGACGGGCGTCTTGCCGTGGGCGGCAAGGCTCTGGGCGACCTGGTCGGCTGTCTCAGAAAGATGGATGTGGATGCCGGTGCTCAGACGACCGGCCTCGACGGCCACGCGGGCGAGAAAATCGGTGGTGCATGTGTACGGAGCGTGGGGCCCGAGCCAGGCGCTGATGCGGCCGCCCGCGGCGCCCTGCCAGCGCTCGACAAAGCGAGCGGTGCGGGCGAGGGTCGGCTCCTCGTTGGGGCCGCTGAAGACGGCCCAGGCCAGATTGGCGCGCAGGCCGGACTCCTCGACGGCGCGGGCCACCTCATCCATAGCGAAGTAGTGGTCGGCGACGCAGGTCACCCCGGACTCGATCATCTCGGCGAGACCCAGGAGGGCGCCCCAGTAGATATCCTCGTCGGTGAGGTTCGTCTCGAGGGGCCAGATATAGTCGTTGAACCACTCCTCGACCGGCACATCCTCGACGACACCACGAAAGAGGCCCATCGCCATATGGGCGTGGGCGTTGACAAGCCCGGGAATGGCGATCATCCCGCGGGCCGCGATAGTCTCGCGGGCGAGGCCCACGTCGATCGCAGGCGCGATAGCGGCGATCCGCCCGCCTGCCACGGCGATAGCGTGGCGCGGGAGAACATGCGCGGCGCCGCCCTCGATCTGGAGGACATCGGCGCCGGTGATCAGAAGGTCGTACATCTAGTGCCCTGTACGCTAATGGGTCGTAGCATTGTAGGGCAGATAAGGCGAACGGGCAAGGCGGAGCGCCGGCGCCATGTGATGGTACAATGGGCGCTGACCGCACACGCGAGATTGGAGCAGCACAGTGTCACAGGGCTTCCGCGGCCTGCTCATTGCGATACTCCTCACGGCGCTACTGGCCTACCAGGCCTCGCGCGCCGCGCCCCGCTCGCGGCTCCGGCAGACGTATAGTCTGGCGGCGGGCGGGGTCGGGCTGATGATCGTGATCAATAGCTTGTGGCTGCTCGGCGTGACTGGGGGCCTGCTTGTAAACATCGTCGGCTTCGCCGCCTTCGGCCTGCTTGTCGGCGCCGTAGCCACCCTTATGCTGGCCTACTTCAACGGCGAATTCCAGACGAAGATTCGCCAGGTCCAGGCCTACACCGCCGACGAGCGCGAGCGCAGCGCCAGGAAGCGCCTCGAGCACGAGCGCCTGGGAAGCAGTAGCCAGGATCACCCTCGCGAGCCTGGCGACAACGAGGGGAAGCCCGGCAGCTAGACACGAGCCAGACAAGCCTATGAGCACCCACCTCGACCAGATCGGCCAGAGGGCAAAGTCAGCGTCGCGACTCCTGGCCACACTCGACACGGCGACGAAGAACCTGGCCCTGCAAGCCATCGCCGACAGCCTCCTCGAGCAGCAGGCCACCATCCTGGCGGCCAACGCCGAGGACATCGCCGCGGCCAGGGCGGCCGGCACAAGCGCGTCGCTGATAGACCGGATGCTGCTCACCCCCGAGCGCCTTGCCGCTATCGCCGCCGACACGCGCAGCGTCGCCGGACTGCCCGACCCCGTCGGCGAGATCTTCGATAGCGCCGACCTGCCCAGCGGGCTGCGACTGCACAAGCGCCGCACGCCGATCGGTGTCATCGGCGTAATCTATGAGGCTCGCCCAAATGTGACGATCGACATCGCCGCGATCTGCCTGAAGACGGGCAACGCGGCGATCCTGCGGGGCGGCAGCGATATCACCCGCAGCGTCGGAGCGATCACCGCCGCCATCGGCGCGGCCCTCGAGCACGCGGGCCTGCCCGCCGACGCGGTGCAGAGCATCACCGACCCCGACCGTGAGGTCGTGCGCGACCTGCTGCGCCTCGACCGCTATGTCGATATGATCATCCCCCGCGGCGGCGCGGGGCTGCACCGCTTCTGCCTCGAGAACAGCACCATCCCTGTAATCACAGGCGGCATCGGCGTTGTGCATATGTTTGTCGAGGCCACGGCCGACCTGGCCCGCGCGCTGCCGCTGATCCACAACGCCAAGGTGCAGCGCCCGAGCGTCTGCAACGCCCTCGACACCCTGCTCGTGCAGCGCGAGGTGGCCCTGGCCCTGCTGCCCGCCGTGGCGGCCGACCTCGGCGCCGCCGGCGTAGAGCTGCGCTGCGACGAGGAGAGCCTGGCCATCCTGGCCGACCAGCCCGGCGCGGCCGGCTGGCGCCTGAGCCCCGCGGCCCCCGACGACTTCGGCACCGAGTTTATGAGCCTCGTCCTCTCGGTGAAGGTGGTGGCGAGCCTCGACGAAGCGATCAGCTTCATCGGCGCCTACAGCTCCGGCCACACCGAGGCCATCCTGACCAACGACCCCGCCGCCGCCGACCGCTTCACCCGCGAGGTGGATGCCAGCGCCGTGTTCGTCAACACGAGCACGCGATTCAACGATGGGGGTGAGTTTGGGCTGGGGGCCGAGGTTGCGGTGAGCACGCAGAAGCTGCATTGGCGCGGGCCAATGGGCCTGGTGGCCCTCACGACGTTTAAGTGGGTTGGCGCGGGCGACTATATCTGGCGGCGATGAACCACATGCTCAAGCTCGCACACCTCTACAGCTCGCACATGAATGTGTACGGCGATCGCGGCAATGTGATCGCCCTGGCACAGCGCTGCGCGTGGCGCGGCATCGATCTGGCGGTGACGCCGGTGGAGCCGGGCGACACGGTGGACTGGGCGAGCTTCGACCTGGCCTTCTTTGGGGGCGGGCAGGACAGCGGCCAGGCCCTGATCGCCCGCGACCTGCTCGAGCGCCAGGGCCCGGGGCTGCGGGCGGCGATCGAGGGTGGCCTGGTGCTGCTGGCGATCTGCGGCGGCTACCAGCTGCTCGGCCACTACTTCCTCACCCACAGCGGCGAGCGGCTGCCAGGCCTCGGCGTGATGGACATCCATACCGTCGGCGGGAAGCAGCGCCTGATCGGCAACATCGTGGTCGAGGCCGAG
>JAAXUL010000400.1 GCA_013336035.1 Chloroflexales bacterium | reverse complement strand
AGGATGCACGCCTGCAGACGAAGGATGCACGCCTGCAGACGAAGGATGCACGCCTGCAGACGAAGGATGCACGCCTGCAGACGAAGGATGCACGCCTGCAGACGAAGGATGCACGCCCGCATACAACGAGAAGCCCCTCGCGATCAGCCGCGAGGAGGCCCGGCTGCTGCTTAACGAGGCGCGCGGGCTGCTGGGCGGCATCCCGGCTGTCACAAATGCGACGGCCCGAGGGCTGCCCGACGCATCCGCTGACGCTTGACACGCTAAACTCTGCCTGATATAGTCGTGTTACGATTTAGTAAATCTATTTAGTGACCTACGCATCCCTTCCGCACCTACGAACCCGCGTGCAGGAGATAGGCGATCACTATGGCTTCAGACTTCAACCCCTCTCGGCGCAAAGCGCCCTCTATTCAGGATGTCGCGCGTGTGGCCGGGGTCTCGCGCACGACAGTCTCCTTCGTCGTCAACAACGTGCCCAACACCAATATCCCCCATGACACTCAGGAGCGGGTCTGGGCAGCTGTCAAGGAGCTGGGGTGGCGGCCCAATGCTATGGCGCGCGGCCTGCGCATGCAGCAATCGCACCTGATCGGGATCATCTCGGATCAGATCACAACCTCGCCCCACGCCGGCAGGATCCTTCAGGGCGCGCAGGACGCCGCGTGGGCGCACTCCAAAATGCTGCTGGTCGTCAACACGAGCGACAACCTCGATATCGAGCACGCCGCGCTGCAGATGATGCTCGAGCGGCAGGTCGAGGGGCTGATCTACGCGACGATGTACCACCGGCAGGTCTTACCGCCGCCGGCGCTCGCGCAGGTGCCGGCCATCCTGGTCGACTGCTATCTCGCGGACCGCTCGCTCGCGTCGGTTGTCCCCGATGAGGTTCAGGGCGGGCGCGTAGCGACCGACCTGCTGCTGCGGAAAGGCCATCGCCGCATCGGCTTCATCAACAAGGTCGGCCCCCTCCCGGCAATGTTCGGCCGCCTCGAGGGCTACAAGCAGGCCCTTGCCGCCTATGGGGTGCCCTTCGACCCGGGCTATGTCAGGGCCGGGACGGTGATCGCCCAGGAGGGGTACTGCCTGGCCCTCGAGCTGTTGCAGCTGCCCGAGCGGCCGAGCGCGCTCTTCTGCTATAACGACTCGATGGCGATGGGCGCCTATGATGCGGCCAGGCAGCTCGGCCTCGCGATCCCCGGCGATGTGGCGATTGTCGGCTTCGATAACCAGGAGCTGATCGCGGCGCAGCTGCGCCCGCCACTTACGACCGTAGAGCTGCCACACTACGAGATGGGGCAGTGGGCGGTCCAGTACTTGCTCGGTCGCCTAAACGACACCCAGCCACGGCTACTCCAGCACTCCGTCGCGTGTCAGCTGATCGAGCGGGACTCCGCGTGAAGACAATAGCGGTCGGTTACGAACCTTACCTTACGACCTCAATGCGGCGGCCTTTGACATGACCTGTGCCTGGAACTGGTATGATGCTATGCACACTATCACAATGGGCGGGGCGGATGTCAGCAGCCTCTTTGTGTACTACTCTGGAACGAGAAGGCGATTGAATTCTATGGCGCTACCCAGCTGCAACTAGAGCCCTGGGGCTATCGCGTGTTCGTCACATGAAAGCCTCAGCGGGGACGCCGTGCTAATGGCAGAGGATGTCCGAGATGTCTGAGCGTGCACGATCAGTCCAAAGCCTGCAAGAGTCGGCAGTCGATCCTGTGAAAAAAGTCGCCGTCGAGCCGCTGCCGGCCGTGATGCCCGCCGCGCCGGGCTACGTCTCGCTGCTGACTGAAGACGACCTCTACCTCTTCAACGAGGGCAACCACTTCCGGCTCTACGAGAAGCTGGGCGCCCACATGCTGACGGTCGACGGGGTGACAGGGACCTACTTCGCCGTCTGGGCGCCGAACGCCACCTACGTGGCGGTGATCGGCGACTTCAACGGCTGGGACCGCGGCGCGCACCCGCTGCGCATGAAGGGCGGCTCGGGGATCTGGGAGGGCTTCATCCCCGGCGTGGCCAGGGGGGTGGCCTACAAGTACCACATCGTCTCGCGCTTCAACGGCTATAGCGTCGACAAGGCCGACCCCTACGGCGCCTTCTGCGAGGTCGCGCCGCAGACTGCCTCGCTGGTCTGGGATCGCGACTACCACTGGGGCGACGGGCAGTGGATGGCCGAGCGCGGCGGGCGCAACAGCCTGAGCGCGCCCATCGCGATCTACGAGATGCACCTCGGCTCGTGGATGCGCGAGGAGGGCAACCGCCCGCTCACCTACCGCGAGCTGGCGCCGCGGCTGGCCGAGTATATGCAGCGCCTGGGCTTCACCCACGTCGAGTTTATGCCCCTCACCGAGCACCCCTTCTACGGCTCGTGGGGCTACCAGGCCACGGGCTACTTCGCGCCGACCAGCCGCTACGGCCCGCCCCAGGATCTCATGTACCTGGTGGACTACCTCCACCAGCACGACATCGGCGTGATCCTCGACTGGGTGCCCTCGCACTTCACCACCGACGAGCACGGGCTGAGCTACTTCGACGGCACCCACCTCTACGAGCACGCCGACCCGCGCAAGGGCTACCACCCCGACTGGGGCAGCTACATCTTCAACCTCGGGCGCAACGAGGTGCGCTCCTTCCTGATCAGCAGCGCCTTCTGCTTCCTCGACTGCTACCACATCGACGGCATCCGCGTCGACGCGGTGGCCTCGATGCTCTACCTGGACTACTCGCGCAAGGCGGGCGAGTGGATCCCAAACATGTACGGCGGCCGCGAGAACCTCGAGTCGATCGAGTTCCTGCGCCGCTTCAACGCGGAGGTCTACCAGAGCTTCCCAGACGTGCAGACAATGGCCGAGGAGAGCACCTCGTGGCCGATGGTCTCGCGGCCGAACTACGTGGGCGGCCTGGGCTTCGGCCTGAAGTGGGATATGGGCTGGATGCACGACACCCTGGCCTACTTCGCGCGCGACCCGCTTTTCCGCCGCTACCACCACCACGGGCTGACCTTCCGCATGGTCTACGCCTTCAGCGAGAACTTCGTGCTGCCGCTCTCGCACGACGAGGTGGTCCACGGCAAGGGCTCGCTGGTGGGCAAGATGCCCGGCGACGAGTGGCAGCGCTTCGCTAACCTGCGCCTGCTGCTGAGCTACATGTACGCCCAGCCCGCGAAGAAGCTGCTGTTTATGGGCGGCGAGTTCGGCCAGATGCGCGAGTGGGACCACGACGGCAGCCTGGAGTGGCACGTGCTCCAGTACCCCAACCACGCCGGGGTGCAGCATATGATGGAGGACCTGAACCGGATCTACCGCCAGGAGCTGGCGCTGCACGAGCTGGACTGCTCGCCCGAGGGCTTCGAGTGGGTCGACGCCAACGACGCCGACGGCAGCACCTCCAGCTTCCTGCGCAAGAGCCGCACGGGCGGCGAGGTCATCCTGTGCGTCTTCAACTGCACGCCGCTGACGCGGGCGAACTACCGGGTCGGCGTGCCGCGCGACGGCCATTGGCGCGAGCTGTTCAACAGCGACGCGGGCATCTACTGGGGCGGCAATATCGGCAACGCGGGCGGGGTTGACGCGGACCGCAGCCCCTTCCACGGGCGGCCCTTCTCGCTCAACCTGACTCTGCCGCCGCTGGGAGCGCTCCTGTTCAAGTGGCAGGGCTAGCGACAGAATGATTCGGCGCCACCTCGTGCAACCCCAGGCTCTACAATAACAGTAGCGGTGCGCGGCGCGATACAGCGGGCACGCAACCGGTCCGGGGCTGCTGGAATGCATGAGGGAGGGCGGCATGAACCCGATCGTCAACTGTGTAGCCTACTGCAATGGCGAGCGTGTCGCGAGCGTCGCGATCGACCAGATCGCCGAGGTGCTCGCGCACAATGATCGCTTCATCTGGATCGGGCTGCGCGAGCCGACGCCCGAGCTTCTGACGCAGGTCCAGAACGTCTTCGGCCTGCACGAGCTCGCCGTCGAGGATGCCCTGAGCGCCCACCAGCGGCCCAAGATCGAGCAGTACGGGGACTCGCTCTTCGTGGTCCTGCGCACCGCCTATATGAACAGCGAGCAGCGCAGCATCGAGCTCGGCGAGACCCATATGTTTTTAGGCGCGCAGTATATCGTTGTGGTTCGCCACGGGGCATCGCTGCCCTACGTCGGCGTCCGCGCCCGCCTCGAGGCGACGCCGCACCTGCTGCGCAAAGGGCCGGGCGCGGCGCTGTACGCGCTGATGGACTTCGTCGTCGACCAGTATGTCCCGCTCGTCGACGCCCTCGAGCAGGAGCTCCAGACCCTCGAGGAGGCCATCTTCAGCGAGTCGTTCAGCCGCGAGACGCCAGCGCAGATCTACCGGCTCCAGGGCCAGCTGCTCCAGGTCAAGCGGGTGGTCTCACCGCTGATCGATATCTGCAACCGTCTGACCCGGGTTGACTACAACATCCTCGCGGAGGAGACGCAGCCCTATTTTCGCGACGTCTACGACCACGTGGTGCGGATCAACGAGATGGTGGACACCCAGCGCGAGCTGCTGACCACCGCCCTCGAGGCCAACCTCTCGCTGATGTCGATCGCGCAGAACGATGTGATGAAGCGCTTCGCCGGGTGGGGCGCGATCATCGCCCTGCCCACGATGATCGCCGGCATCTACGGGATGAACTTCGCGGTCATGCCGGAGCTCAACTGGCCGTACAGCTACCCCCTGGTGCTGGCCCTCACGCTCATCTTCTGCACCTTCCTCTATCTTCGCTTTCGGCGCACGAACTGGCTGTAGGCGTGCTTGCCGGCTCGGGGCCAAGGGCGGAGCGTGCGCCGCTTTCGTCCTTGGCCCCGAGCCGGCAAGGGGTTGCTGGCCGGCAGTACTATGGCTCCTGGAACGAGCTCTGCTCCCAGATCCGGTCGTCCAGGTACTGGCGCACGCGCGTGATGTAGTCCTGAGCTGGCTGGGTGTACCAGCGGCCGGCGAACCAGCGCCCGAAGCAGCCCCACTCATCGCCGGCGGCGTACGTCTGGCCGCGCTCGACGTCGTTCAGCCAGGTCTCGTACCCCTCGTAGCAGCCCCGCCAGATAGCGTAGCCCACATCGGCGTTGAAGGCCGTCGAGTTGGCGATCCCTGGCCAGGCCGTCTGCTCGTAGGGGTAGCGGTTCTGCAGGATCCCGAAGCTCTCGGGGCACTGGCCGGGCTCACCATCGACGCCCAGGCCACGCCCGGGGGCGCATTGGCCAGCGTCGCTGGTCCAGTCGCCCAGCGTATCCTGGCGCCACCACGACTCGACGGCCGCCTGGGCCCGGACCATATCCTCGTCGATCCCCCACTTGCAGGCCGCCCACTGCAGGATCTCGTCGGTCGTGCCGGTGAAGTTGCCGGTCACCCGCGAGCCGAAGTGGGTGAAGCTGCTGCCGATCTGCTGGCTGCCGCGGGTGGCGTTAAAGGTCGCGTTCACGCCCTTGTTCTCGGCCCGCCGCTTCACCGCGGCCGCGCACGCCGCGTCGCTCGGCAGCTGCGACCCGGGCGGCAGGGTCCGGAAATACTGGCCCGTCCCCGGGGTCGGGGTCGGGGTTGTCGCCGGGGGCGGGGTGGCGTTGCTCACCATGGGCAGGTAGGTCAGGTTCAGCGCGGTGATCTGCCCAGCCTGGCTGGGGCTCGGCGGGGCGCTGACGGCGAAGCTGGTTACTGAGGGTACGCTTGATAGCGCAGTGAACATCAGACAGACGAGGATGAGTAGTACGGTGTGTCGTGTGCGCAAGAGCGTCCCTTTCGGCATGTATTACTGGTCTGTAGCTCTATTAACTATTTTATTACCATAATTTCCTCATTTGTCAACCCTCGAATACCGTGTGCCCGCTAGAAAGACGCCCATAACTAGGATCGATCATACTATACGGCCGCGTTAACTCCCCGCGCCGATAACGACGCGCACCTCGTGCGTGCTATTATTATCGCCGAGCGGGATCTGACCATCGCGCATCTCTATGCCGTCGAGGCTCACCGAGGTCGGGCCGGGCCCGCGCGCGACCGTGATCTGGTATGTCGCCTCACCGACCTTATAGATCGCCTCATAGCCCGGCCACTCGGGCGGCAGGCACGGGGCTACGATCAGCCTATCGCCGCTACGCCGCAGGCCGAGCAGCTGCTCGACGCCCAGGCGGTAGAGCCAGCTCGCCGATCCCGTGTACCACGTCCAGCCGCCGCGGCCCGCGTGCCCCGGCGCGGTGTAGACGTCCGCGGCGATGACATAGGGCTCGACCCTGTAGCACTCGGCGGCCTCGGCGGCGTGGCGCAGCGGGCTGATCAGCCGCACGAGCGCCGCGGCCCGCCCGCCCTCGCCCAGCAGCGTCCAGGCCCAGATGGTCCAGATCGCGGCGTGGGTGTACTGGCCCCCGTTCTCGCGCACCCCCGGCAGGTAGCCCTTGATATAGCCGGGGTTGTGGTCGGTCTTGTCGAACGGCGGGGTGAAGAGGCGGATCAGCCCCGCCTCGTGGTCCACGAGCTGTGTGTCCACCGCCTCCATGCCCGCCCGCGCCCGCGCCGGGTCGGCCGCGCCCGCGATCACAGCCCAGGACTGGGTGAGCGAGTCGATCCGGCACTCCTCGCCGGCGCGCGACCCGAGGGGCGTACCGTCGTCGTAGAAGGCGCGCAGGTACCACGCGCCGTCCCAGGCGTGGGCCTCGATGGCCGCTCGCAGCCGCTCGACCTCGGCCCGATAGCGGGCGGCGCGCACGCCGTCGCCGCGCCGCTCGGCCAGATCGGCGAAGGGCTTCAGCACCGCGATCAGGAACCAGCCAACCCAGACGCTCTCGCCCGTGCCGCCCTCGCCCACCAGATTCATGCCGTCGTTCCAGTCGCCGGCGCCCATCAGCGGCAGGCCGTGGGGGCCCATGCGCCCCAGCCCGTAGTCGATCGCCCGCGCGCAGTGCTCGTACAGCGTGTCCTTGCGCGTCAAGACCGTGGGCAGGTCGTAGTACTCGGCCTCGCCGGCCTTCAGGAGCCGGCCCTCGAGAAAGGGCGTCGTCTCGTTCAGCACCGCTGTGTCGCCCGTTGTCTCAAGGTAGTGCTGCGTGACATAGGGCAGCCAGAGATAGTCGTCGGAGAAGCTGGTGCGGATGCCGCGCCCGGTGGGCGGGTGCCACCAGTGCTGCACATCGCCCTCGATAAACTGGCGCGCCGCGGCGCGCAGGATCTGGGCGCGGGCCAGCTCTGGCGCGGCGTGGGTGATGGCCATGACATCCTGGAGCTGATCGCGGAAGCCGTAGGCGCCGCCCGACT
>JAAXUL010000399.1 GCA_013336035.1 Chloroflexales bacterium | reverse complement strand
GCCTTGGCCGCGGCGGGCCGACCAGGCGCCAATCTACGACGACGTGCTCGCCAGCCTCAGGTTCTTCGCCCTGCCGGCCCCCACCCCCGCCCCCGTCGACGACGCCGAGCAGCCTGTCGTCATTGAGGATGGCCCCCCCGGCTTCATCCTCCGCCTCGGCGGCAGCGCCGGCCCGCCCAACGGGCGTTTCGTCTCAGCCCGCGGCCTTACCGTCGCCCCCGACGGCACCCTCTACCTCGCCGAGAGCAGCCGCGGCGTCTGGGTCTTCGCCCCCGACGGCGACCTGGTCGGCACCTTCGGCGGCGACGAGCTGCTCGACGCCTACGATGTCGCCCGCGCCCCCGACGGCGACCTCTTCGTAGCCGACTTCGGCCGCAACGCCGTCGCCCGCTTCAACGCCGACGGCACCTTCGTCGGCCGCTGGGGCAGCGCCGGCGACGGGCCCGAGCAGTTCGGCCTCGCCTCGCCTCAGCGCATCGCCCTCGGCCCCGACGGCAGCATCTACGCCCTCGACGCCCGCCCCGCCCCCGAGAGCGGGCGCGTGGTCAGCAGCGTCGCTCGCTTCAGCCAGGACGGCCGCCTGCTCGGGCGCATCGAGCTGTCGCCTGACCTGGCCCCGACCGACCTGGTTGTCGACGCGGCCGGCGCAATCTACCTCGCCGAGACCTTCGGCGGCGTGGTCAGGCTGGGCGCCGACGGCCAAGAGTTGGCCCGCCTCGGCGACCCTGCCGACCCCCAGGCCCTCGCAGCCGGCGCCATCGACCTCGACCGCCTGGGCAACATTGTCGTCGCCACCTACAGCTCGGGCGTGCTCAAGCTCTCGCCCAGCGGCATCGTGATCGCCGGCGGGGGCGCCGCCGCCGCGCAGGGCGCCACCCCGGCCCCCGGCGAGCTCGGCCTGCCCAATGGCGTGGCCTCCGCCCCGGGCGGGGTGGTCTGGGTCAGCGATAACAGCGGCGAGTACAGCGCGGTCACCGCGATGCGCCTCACGGTCGACCAGGCCGCCGCCTCTACGGCCCAGGCCCTCGTCGTCACCCCCGCCTCGCAGGCCACGCCGCTGGCCTCGGCGCTGGCGCGCCAGTGGGCCAGCGAGGCCACCGCCTCGAGCTTCTATGCTCCCGACTACGAGCCCGCCGGGGCCACGGGCGCCCCCAATGTGCCCACCTGTCAGGACAGCCCGGACGCCTGGGCGGCCGCCGACCCCAACGGCCTCGAGACCCTCGAGTTGCGCTACCGCGCCCCGGTCTTCGCCGTCGGCGTCACCATCTACCAGAGCTACAATCCCGGCTTTGTCAGCAAGGTTGAGCTGATCGACGAGCGCGGCAAGGCCGAGACAGTGTACACCGCCACACCGTCGCTGGCGGCCCCGTGCCCCCTGCCGCTCGAGCTCAGCTTCGAGCAGACCCTCACCCGCATCGTCGCCGTCCGCCTGACGGTCGATCAGCGCCCCGGCGCCAACTGGAACGAGATCGACGCTGTCGAGCTGATCGGGGTGCGCTAAGGGGTCCGCCCCTTTCGGGTTGCACTTGACACGCTAGCACGCATTTGCTATAATTCACCAATCGGTTAATTAACCCATTGGTGTTCGACAATGGCACCCGATCCCCTCAGCACCATCTTCGCGGCCCTCGCCGACCCGACTCGCCGCGCGATCCTGGCGCGCCTCGCCCAGGGCGAGGCCACAGTCAAAGAGCTCGCCGCGCCGTTCGCGCTGAGCCCACCCGCCGTGACCAAGCACCTCAAGGTCCTGCAGCGCGCCGGCCTGATCACCCAGGGGCGCCAGGCCCAGTGGCGGCCCTGCCGCCTCGCGGCGGCGCCGCTCAAGGACATCGACGACTGGCTCGAGGACTATCGAAGCTTCTGGGACGCCAGCTTCGAACGCCTCGACGGCTATCTGCTGGAACTGAAGCGAAGGAGCAGCACCATGACCGTGAAACCTGATGCCGCTACGACGTTGACGACCCCATCGGATCGGGAGGTTGTTATCACCCGGGTGGTCAACGCGCCCCGCCGGCTCGTCTTCGCGGCCTACACCAGCCCCGAGCACGTGCCGCACTGGATGCTGGGGCCGGAAGGCTGGGCCATGCCCGTCTGCGAGATCGACCTCCGCCCGGGCGGGGCCTGGCACTTCGTCTGGCGCCGCGCCGACGGCGCCGAGATGGAGATGCGCGGCGTGTACCAGGAGGTCACGCCGCCCGATCGGCTCGTCTCCACCGAGTCGTGGGGCGGCGACTGGCCCGACACGCTCAACACGCTGCTCCTCTCTGAGGAGGGGGGCAAGACGACGATCACGCAGCGGATCCGCTACCCCTCGCAGGCGGCGCGCGACGCGGCGCTCAAGACGGGGATGCAGGACGGCATGGCCACGAGCTTTGACCGGCTCGCCGCGTACCTCGCGACGATGGCGTGAGCGACGACTGGCGGCCGGCGCCGCCGAAATCTGCTCGCGCGCAGGTGATATAAGCTGGCCAACTGCTCAAAGGAGGCTGCCTTATGGATTGGAAGCTCGAGCTCGTGCTGATACCTGTGTCGGACGTGGACCGCGCAAAGACCTTCTACTGCGACCAGGTCGGCTTCACGCTGGACGTCGACCACCAAGCTGGCGACGAGTTCCGCGTCGTCCAGATGACGCCGCCAGGCTCGGCGTGCTCGATCAGCGTCGGGACGGGGATCACGGACGCCGAGCCTGGCTCCGTCAAAGGCCTGCACCTGGTCGTCTTCGACTCAAGCGCGGCGCCCGTCACCGCAGGGGCCCGATGGACAGGCACTATGTGCTGACGGTGGCGGCGGTGACCCAGGGCCAGTTACAGCTGGGTGGCAGGCCATCACCTAGCGCGTGCCCCTACCTCGTCAGCCGGTAGACGCTGTAGCCGCCCTCGGCGTAGACCCAGGTCGCCAGCGGCAGGGCCGCGAGCGTCGCGCGCCAGTCCGGCCTCAGCTGGTCCATCGTCGCCTCCTCAACCACGATATAGTCGGTCTGCCAGCGCTGCATCAGGCGGAGCGAACTCTCATCGGGGAAGCGCACATAGATATTGCGGCCCTCGCGGTAGGCCGCCGGCAAGAATTTGCCGTGGCCCTGGCTCACCGGCTTCCCTGAGAAGAGGAGGGTGTAGAACTCCTGGGGCGGCGTGTCGCGGTAGGGCAGGTGGACCACCCCACCACTGCCGGGCTGCGCGCGCAGCCACAGGTCGACGGGGCGCGGCTGCGGCGCGCTAAATTGCAGCGCCGAGGCCGACTCGATCAGGACCAGGGCGGCCGCCAGCGCCCAGCTCCAGCGCGACAGGCGACGCGGCAGCGCGCTCAGGCCGACGGCGGCTAGCAGGGCCAGGCACAGCATCACGAAGAAGACCATCCGGCCCCAGGTGCGGATATTGCCGAAGACCGGCAGGTAGTCGAACAGCAGCTTCGCCGGCAATGGCAGGCTGCGCTGCTCGGCGAGGGGCAGCTCGGGGCCGAGCGAGAGCACGGCGAAGCCCAGCAGGAGCAGGGCCAGCGCGCGAATCTCGATCCGGCGGCGTCCGACCCAGAGCCCAAGCAGGCCCAGCAGCAGCGCCGTGTAGCCCGGCGAGGCGAAGTGCTCACCGCCGTCGGGCCGGTAGAGCTGGCTGGCCCACGCGCCCCAGAGCGGGTGGAACGGGTTGGGCAGGAGGTAGTACTCTGGCCGCACCGCGTTCATAAGGATCTGGATGTACTGGTGCCCATAGGTCAGCCCCTCCTGCTGCGCCTCGTAGTAGGGCTGCACGGCCGGCACCACCAGGGCCACAGAGATGGCGGCCATCAGGACTAGCAGCGGCCAGATCTGCCGCAGCGTGGTCAGCCAGGCCCGCGGCGGTATGCGCAGCAGGGTGTAGCCGATGATCAGGATCGGCGCGATCGTCCCGTAGATCAGCGTGCTCCAGGCGCAGAGCACATAGGCGAGCCCGGCCAGGAAGGCGTCCCAGGGGCGGCGGCGGGTGAGCAGCCCCTCCCAGGCATAGAGCAGCAGCGGCAGCCACTGGCTGCCCATCATGCCGAAGTGCCCGTTAATGTGGAAGAAGCGCCGCACGGAGAAGGCGTAGATCAGCCCCGCGACGAAGGCCGCGCCGGCGCTCGCGCCGAGCCGCCGCGCCAGCAGGTAGGTGAAGAGCCCCGAGAGCACGAACGAGACGAGCAGGGCCAGGTTGTAGCTCACCACCGGTCCGGCCAGCAGCGTCACGGGCATATAGAGCAGGTTGTGGGCTGGGGCCAGCTCCGAGATCGTCAGCTCGGCGCCGCCAGGGTAGAAGAGCTGCGGCGCGAAGGTCGGCGAGACAAGCTGCCCGACCAGGGCCTCGCCAAACCAGCCCATCTTCCACAGGTACTCCCAGTTGTCACCGGGCCCGCCAGGCACCTGCGTGGTGAAAACGGTCAGCAGCGGCCACAGCATCAGCGCGGTGGCGAGGCTATAGCCGGCGAGGACGAGCAGCAGGGGTGGCGTCGGCCCGGCCCCGCGGTCGGGCCGGGCGGGCTCGCCCAGCAGGGCGCCCTGCCGCGTGCGGCGCCAGGTGACGGCCAGCGCGACCGCGAGCAGCGCCGCCACCAACAGGGTGGCGAGCACGGCGTGCCAGCGGTAGACGAAGCGCGCGTCGCTGTGGCGCATCGCCAGTAGGATCGCCGTAAAGAGGGCGAGGACCAGCAGGCGCCAGGGCAGCGCTATCGCGAAGCGCGTGAGGAGCAGGGCCAGCAGCAACAGGGCGATGGCGATGGCGCCGATCTGGGCGGGCAGCAACCAGGGCGTCGGGCCGAGCGCGTGCCAGCCCACCTCGAAGACGACGACGCCCAGCGCGCGCGCCTCGCGGTTGACCTCGGCCGGCTGAAACGTCGGGCTCTCGATCCGAACAGCGTTGACACCGAGCCGCATCTGTGTGCTGGGGATGAGCACTGCGTAGTGGCGGGCGGTCGGACCCTGGTCCACCGCGATCAGGGGCTGTCCGTTGACACTGATGGCGATCGGCACGGGCGCCGTGCTGTCGGGGCGGGGCGCGCTGAGGCGCAGGCGCAGGGTGTGGGCGGCCTCGCTCTGGGCAGGCAGATCAAGGCTGCTATCGCCGTCCGTCCAGCGGAAGCCCCGGCCATCCGCCGTGGTCTCCGCCAGGTTAAAGCCGCGCGTCAGCGGCGCGCCAACCCCGCCGGGCGAAAAATCGTAGCGCGTGTTAAGCGGTGCGCTGTGAAGAAAGGCGACGCACAGTAGCAGCAGCGCCAGGATCGCCGCGAGCTGGACGCGCGCCGCCGGGGCGAGGACCGCGCTGGCCAGCTTGGCTGCACCGCGTCGGGCTCGCGTTGTCTGTAGGTCAATCATCGGTTCAGAAATGACGGCTCCGGCGCGTAATGGCCTGCTAGATGGAGATTCTCGGTATGCTGCGGTGGCGGCGCGCCCACGCTTATGGTGGGTGTTCAACTCGGTGCGGGCGGGCTGTGGCGAGAATGGCCAGCTCTAGTTTACCCGATGTGCCGAGAGAATGGTAGCGCGTACGATGTGGTAAAGCCCTATGTACACCCGTCCGCGAGGGCTGGCAAATCTATACCCGAGCAGAGCCGGCCGGCAGGCCGAAATAACGAAGCGCTCCGGCAGCAGAGCGCTCGCTACCTTTCACACGAGGAAGGGCTGTGGCGCTTGAGACGCAGAATGGCCTGGCCGCACACGGCGACCGGTCAAAAACAACAGAGACACGTAGAAGCTGTGGCCGGCAGCGGCGGCCCGCGCGAGCTTGTTTCAGCGCGGCCGGCCCTCGCGGCGGGGAGCTTCAGGGGATTAACCCCATCGCGCGGGCAAGCGCGACGGCCTGGGTACGATTGGCGGCGTTGAGCTTGCCGAGGATGTTGATCACATGCTTCTTCGCCGTCCGCTCGCTGATCCGCAGCTGGTCGCCAATCTGCTGGTTCGTGGCCCCCGCGGCGAGCAGTGCCAGCACCTCCAGCTCACGGGCGCTCAACGGCTCCACTAAGGGCTGAGCGCTGAGGGCCGAGGGCTGACGCTCAGGCGCCCCCGGGGTGCTCTTGGCAGCGGGGGCATGGTCATGCTGGGCCAGCGCTGTGCCGGCGAGCCTATGGGCCGGATGGGTCTCGGGCAGCGCGCGGCGGAGCCGGCGTAGGCTTGGGGCCAGGTGGTGGCCGAGGTCGAGAAACGGTCGTATCAGCCCTTCCGGCGCCGCCCGCCCCAGAGCCTCGGCCAGGGTCTGATTCGCAGCGTCGGGCTGCCCCAAGGCATCGAGCGCGAGGGCGCGCACCAGAGGCACCAGCAGTGTCACCGGCACGCTGAGCATGGCCGTGGCGTGGAGCCCGGCGGCCAGAAGCTCTAGGGCCTCGGCGGGGCAGCCCTGAACCACGCGTAGCAGCGCGCGGGCTATGCGCACCGCGCTGTGCGTGCCCGTGCCCTTGGGGATGTCCTGGGGCACCGTCTCCAGCAGTGCCGCCGCCTCGTCCGTGTGCCCGTCCAGCAGCGCCATCCAGGCCCGCTGGGCGTGCTCCATGAACTCCAGCACCGCGATCCCGATCGTGCGCACCTCGTGCTCCTGCCGGGTGCGCCGATCCGCAAGTGCCCCTGCGTCGCCCTGCGCCCAGTCTACGGCGAGCTGCACGTGCGGCGCGTACGTGACGGCATCTTTGAGCGCGCCTGTTGTCAGGAGGGCCAGGGCGGCCTCGGCGCCCTGATGCGCTGACACGAGATCATTCCGCAGCAGGGCAACCTGGGCTAGGGCGATGTGACAGTACGCGTGAATTGGCAGCAGGGCCTGTCTGTGCTGGGCCATAACCGCGAGGGCCTCGCCGCAGACGGCGGCTGCCTGGCTGAGCTGCCCGTCTTCAATCAGGATGAAGGCATAGGTCGCCCGGGCCGAGGCGGACATCGAGCTGCTGGCGCTCCGGTCGGCGGAGACGATGGCTTCCACCGCGCGGGCCTGCGCCACAGCGGCGTTGCCCATCCCCTGGGCTGCCTGCGCGGCACTGCCACTGGTGAGGCTGTGCCAGAGCAGGTCGTCGGGGCCGAGCAGCGCGAGGGCCCGCATGCTCAGGTCGTAGCTCGCCGCCACATCGCCGGCAAAGCGGGCGAGCCAGCCCTGCAGCGCCAGCAGTTCGCCCCAGCGCGGGCTGCCGGGCGGCTCGTGGGCCGCCAGGGCCAGCTCGGCCTGCGCTATGGCTCGCAGCAGCGCCGGCCAGTCCGGCAGCAGCAGCGCGATCCAGGCTCGCCAGAGCAGCAGCCCCGGCCGGGCTGCGCCTACCTCTGGCGGCAGCGCGTCTAGCCCCCGCAACAC
>JAAXUL010001199.1 GCA_013336035.1 Chloroflexales bacterium | reverse complement strand
CTTCACCTTCGTCAACAACACCCTCTTCGTCCTGGGCTTTGCCCTGCTGCTGCTGGGGCGACCGACCGACGCTCTGCTCTCCGCCGGCGTGGTCTTTGTCAACGCGGTGGTGAGCAGCGCCCAGGAGATCCAGGCCAAGCGCAAGCTCGACCAGATCGCGCTGCTCAACCGGCCCCAGGCCGTGGTCATCCGCGACGGCCAGGAGCAGACCATCGCCCCCGAGGCAGTGGTGCGCGGCGACATCCTCAAGGTCGGCGCGGGCGACCAGATTATCGTCGATGGCAGCGTGGTCGGCGACGGGCGCGCCGAGCTGGACGAGTCGCAGGTCACTGGCGAGTCGGACCGCATCGCCAAGACGGCCGGCGACCCGGTCTTCTCAGGCAGCTACTGCGTCGCGGGCAGTATTGCCTACGTCGCCGAGAAGGTGGGCAAGGACAGCCTGGCCAACCAGATCACCGCCGGCGCGAAGGTCCACAAGCGCGAGTTGACCCCGCTCCAGCGCAACATCAATGTGCTGGTGCGGGTCTTCCTGCTGATCATGATCGTCCTCGAGATCGTGATAGTGTTGAACTCGTTCGTGCAGACCCGCAGCCTGGTCGAGAGCGTGCAGGACGCGACGGTGGTGGCCGGGCTGATCCCCAACGGGCTGTTCCTCGCCATCACGGTGGCCTACGCGATCAGTGCGGTGCGTATCCTCAAGTTCGGCGTGCTGGTGCAGCGCTCGAACGCGATCGAGAGCCTGAGCAACATCGACACACTCTGCGTGGACAAAACCGGCACCCTCACGGCCAACCGACTCGTCTTCCACGCGGTGTACCCCCTCGGCGCCGGCGAAAGCGAGCTCCATGACATCCTGGGCGAGATGATGGTGAGCACCGCGGCGGGCAACAAGACCAGCGAGGCCCTTGCGGCGGCCCTGCCACGCCAGCCGCGCCGCGTGCTGGCCGAGGTGCCCTTCTCGTCGGCGCGCAAGTGGAGCGCCATCGCCTTCGCCGACGCTGCGCGGCCCGGGATCTATGTGCTGGGTGCTGCTGAGATGCTGCGCCCCTACCTCCCCGCAGAGCAGGTGCCGCCCTGGCAGGCCCAGCTCAAGGCCTGGTCGGACCAGGGGCTGCGGGTGCTGCTGCTGGCCCAGGCCCCCAACCCCGCCCTGCTGGTCGACCAGGGCGACGCGACAACGCTGCCCTCGCTGACGCCCCTGGGCCTGGTGAGCCTGAGCGACGAGCTGCGCCCCGAAGCCGCCGAGACCCTGGCTCGCTTCCGGGCGGTCGGCGTCCAGCCCAAGGTGATCTCGGGCGACAACCCCGAGACGGTGGCGGCCCTGGCGAAGCAAGCCGGGTTGCCCAGCGATATCAAGCTCGTCTCGGGGCCCGAGCTGGAGCAGATGAGCGAGGCCGAGTTCGCGGCCGCGGCGGACGAGGCGACGATCTTCGGGCGGATCACCCCGCAGCAGAAGCAGCGGATCGTCCAGGCGCTACGCGCCCGAGGGCGCTACGTGGCCATGGTCGGCGACGGGGTCAACGATGTGCTCTCGCTCAAGCAGGCCCACCTGGGCGTGGCGATGCAGAGCGGCAGCGCGGCCACGCGCAACGCCGCCGACATCGTATTGACCAACGACTCGTTTGCGGTGCTCTCGCCCGCGGTGGAGGAGGGCCAGCGCATTGTCAACGGCATGCAGGACACGCTGCGGCTCTTCCTCACCCGCACGGCGACCGTCGCGCTGCTGACGATCACGACCCTCATGGTGAGCAGCGAGATCTTCCCGCTGCTGCTGACCCAGTCAACGCTGACGGCCATGATCGCGGTGGGCATCCCGACGCCGCTGATCGCCCTCTGGGCACGGCCCGGCCCCGGCGCGCGCACGGGGCAGATCTCACGGCTGCTGCGTTTTCTGCTCCCAGCCAGCCTGCTCTCGACCGTCTTCGGCCTGCTGGTCTTCTTCGGTGCGATCATCATCGAGGCGGTGGTGCGGCTGGCCGGGGTTGCGCCCGGCGGCGAGAACCAGCTGATCTACGAGACCGCCGTGCCCATCGGGCGCACGGCCCTGGTCACCTTCCTGATCGCCACGGGCCTGTTGCTGGTGGTCTTCGCCGAGCCGCCGACCGCGTGGTGGGTGGGCGGCGACGAGCTGAGCGGCGACTGGCGCCCGACCCTGGTGGCGCTCGGCTGCGCCGTGATCTACGCCGTCATCCTCGCCTTCCCGCCGCTGCGGGGCTTTGCCGATCTGCATGTGCCGAGCCTGCCGAGCTTCGGGCTGATCGGCGTCGCGACGCTGATCTGGTTCTTCCTGCTACGCTGGATCTGGCGCTCCAACGCCCTCGAGCGCTTCCTCGACATCGACTTCGGGGCGAGCCATAAGGCCCGCGCCTCGACGAAGGGGCAGGCGTCAAGAACCCAGCGCTAAAGCTGCAGGGCTTGTGCTTGCTCCTCCTGCATAGCAGGCGCAGCACGATAGGCCGTCTGACTTGCGGCCCTAGAAGCTATATTCACGGCAGCGTTCGTGTCGGCGGCGGCAGTATGGCCGCACTGGAGACATCGGAAATGGGCTTGATCAACTCGATTGGCCTTCTCGCAATGGCCGCACACGGCACAGGTACGGCTGGTGTCGGGTAGCAGGGCGGCGTTGCCGCCGCCCCGCCCCCTAAGAACTGTACGGGCCAGTTTCCCGGCATACAGCTCAAGCCGTTCAAACGCTCGTCTC
>JAAXUL010001198.1 GCA_013336035.1 Chloroflexales bacterium | reverse complement strand
AGCGCCGCCGAGGCCCAGGCCCGCCAGCAGCACTACGGCCCGAATAAGCTCGCCGCCAAGAAGAAGGAGGCCGGCTGGCAGGCCTTCCTGCGCCAGTACAAAGACTACATGCAGCTCATCCTGCTCGCCGCCGCCGTGGTCGCCCTGCTCTTCACCGGGGACCTGCCAACCTTCCTGGTCCTGGTCGGCCTGACCGTGTTCAACGCGGTGCTCGGCCTGCGCCAGGAGGCCAAGGCCGAGGCCAGCCTGGCCGCCCTTGAGCAGATGCTCAAGCAGATCGCCCGCGTGCGCCGCGACGGCCAGGCCATCGAGGTCAACGCCGAGGAGCTGGTGCCCGGCGACATCGTGCTGATGGAGGCCGGCAACCGCGTGCCCGCCGATGGCCGGCTCTTCGTCGCCGCCACCCTCGAGATCGAAGAGGCCGCCCTCACCGGCGAGAGCGCCCCCGTGCTCAAGGACACCGCCACCATCGACAAGCCCGAGGTCGGCCTGGGCGACCGCCTCTGCATGGCCTTTATGAACACCGCGGTCACCCGCGGCCGCGGCGAGCTGATCGTCACCACCACCGGCATGGGCACCGAGATCGGCCACATCGCCGATATGCTCAACAAGACCGAGGCCGAGAAGACCCCGCTCCAGAAGCAGCTCGACCGGCTGACGCTCATCATCGCCGGGGTGGCCGGCGTAGCCCTGCTCCTGATCATCGCCCTCGGCCTGTTCAACGGGCAGGAGTTCCAGACCCTGTTCATCGCCGGGGTGGCCCTGGCCGTGGCGGCCATCCCCACCGGCCTGCCCGCGGTGATCACCACGCTCTACTCGATGGGCACGCGCGAGCTGGCCAACCGCAACGCGATCGTCAAGCGCCTGCCCTCGGTCGAGACCCTCGGCTCGGTCTCGGCGATCTGCTCGGACAAGACCGGCACGCTCACCCTGAACAAGATGACCGCGCGCGAGCTGAGCATCCCCGGCAAGAACCACTACACGATCAGCGGCGAGGGCTACGGCACCAGCGGCGAGCTCAAGCACGCCGGCGGCCTGAGCCTCGACCTGAGCCCCTTCCTGCTGCCGATGGCGCTGTGCGCCGACGCCCGCCTCGACGGCGAGAGCCTGATCGGCGACCCGACCGAGGGCGCGCTGATCGTGCTGGCGGCCAAGGGCGGCCTCGACCTCGAGGGCGTGCGCCTGAGCTACCCGCGCGTCGCCGAGGTGCCCTTCGACTCCGACTACAAGTTCATGGCCACCTTCCACCAGATGAAGGACGAGGCCGGCAAGCCGGTGGTGCGCTGCTTTGTGAAGGGCGCGCCCGACGTGCTGCTGGCCCGCGCCGCCTACTACTGGGAGCCGGGCGGCGGCGCGCTGCCGATCAGCGAGGACAACCGCGGCCTGGCCCTGGCCGAGAACGAGCGCATGGCCAAGTCGGGCGAGCGGGTGATGGTGGTGGCGCGGCGCGACTTCGACCCGCAGCGCTTCAACCCCAAGGCGAAGCTGCTGGACGAGGTCAAGGAGCTGACCCTGCTGGCCATGGTCGGCATCGTCGACCCGCCGCGCCCCGAGGCCCGCGACGCCATTACCGAGTGTAAGAGCGCCGGCATCCAGGTGCGCATGATCACCGGCGACCACGCGGTGACGGCGGCGGCGATCGGCAAGGAGCTGGGCATCGAGGGGCGGGCGCTCACCGGGGCGCAGTTCGCGGCGATGAGCGACGAGCAGCTGAGCAAGGAGCTGGACGGGATCGGGGTGATCGCGCGGGTCTCGCCCGAGGACAAGATCCGGCTGGTCAACCTGCTCCAGAAAAAGGGCAACATCGTGGCCATGACCGGCGACGGGGTCAACGACGCGCCGGCGCTGAAGAAGGCCGACATCGGGGTGGCCATGGGCATCACCGGCACCGAGGTCTCGAAGGGGGCCGCGGTGATGATCCTGACCGACGACAACTTCGCGACGATCGTGGGGGCGGTGGAGTACGGGCGGGCGCTCTACGACAACCTGGTGAAGTACATCCGCTTCCAGATGGCCTCGCTGGTGGGCTTCATCGCGACCTTCCTGGGGGCGGCGCTGTTTGCGATCGCGGGGGGCATCCCCTTCGGGCCAATGCAGATCCTGTGGCTGAACTTCGCGATCGATATCCCGATCGCGGTGGCCCTGGGCTTCGACAAGCCGCTGCCTGGCCTGATGGCGCGCAAGCCGCGCCCGGTGGAGCAGCCGGTGCTCTCGCGGGCGGCCTGGGCGCGCCTGATCGCCCAGGGCCTGATCATGATGGGGGGCGCGCTGCTGGTGCGGGCCTCCTACGAGCCGCTGGTGGGGGCGGCGGTGGCGACGAGCATGTCGCTGGCGACGCTCTCGCTGATGCACGTCTTCAGCGGCCTGAGCTCACGCAGCGCGACCGGCAGCATCTTCACGCGCGACCTGATCGGCGACCGGCGCCAGCTGCTGCTCTACGGCGCCAGCCTGCTGCTGATCTTCCTGGTGACCGAGCTGGGCTTCCTGCAGCGCATCTTCAGCACCGCCGAGCTGAGCTTCAACCAGTGGATGGTCTGCCTGGGCGTCGCCCTGAGCATGCTGGTCTTCGAGGAGAGCCTCAAGCTCATCCTGCGCCGCCGGAAGACGGCGTAATACTGGCCCGAATAAGCTCTGACGGCTTGACCGGCGCCACCTTCGCGGCGCTACACCTCCACTTAGATAGGTAGGGCGGCTACCATCCG
>JAAXUL010000398.1:4643-7273 GCA_013336035.1 Chloroflexales bacterium | reverse complement strand
CACATTAGCGTAAAGGATCGCGAAGCTCTCTTTGCCGCCAGGCGCCACGGCTGTCAGGCGAAGCTCAGTGGTCTGCTCAGGGCGATACTCGCGCTGACCCTGGGGGGGCACATCGCCGAAGCGGTCGATGATCACGCGCTCGGCGCCCTGGACGTTCCAGCTTATGACGACGGGCTGGCCGGGCGATACGAGGTCGGGCGTGGCCCTGAACTCGAGGATCGCCGGTGCGCCGGGCAGCGGGGTGGGCAGCGGCGTTAGCGTGGGCGGCAGCGCTACAGCTGTGGCGGTGGGTACGACGGCCACCCCTCCGCCGTCCCTATTCCCAAACAGGGCCAGCGCGCCCAGCAGCACGACCAGGGCCAGGGCCCCCAGGGCGGCCATAGCCACCCAGGCCGGCAGGGTCGCGAGGTGGATAAACTCGCCCTCGGCGACCGCCACCTCCTCGCGGCCGGCGTCGGCCCGGATGGTGAAGGGGCGCGCCTGCGGCACGCCGAACAGGCGCCCAGCCGCCTCGACGGTCAGACTCACCCGCGCCGACTGGCCAGGCTCGAGGCTCACCTCATCCTGCTCAAGGGCGTAGCCGAGGGTGTCGTCGTCGTCCTCAAAGCTCAGGTAGTAGCTGGCAAGCTGGTTGCCCAGGTTGCGCACGATCACCTGGAAGCCGGCCGTGTCACGCGACTCGGCGCGCGGCGGGGCGATACGCAGGTCGGCCGCGCTGTAGGGCAGGACGGTCCAGCGCAGGCGGGCAGTGCCAACCTCGGCGCCGGCCAGCGAGCGGGCCCGCACCACGACGGCATAGTCGCCGGCGGGGGCCTCGGGGCCGCGCGGGACCGTCACCAGGATCGAGGTGCTGGCCTGGCCCCCCGGGTCGAGCCTGAGCGCCTGCTGGCCTGGCCCCTGGAGCCACGCGCCCGGCACGCCCTCGACCGAGAGCGTCACCTCGTCGGCGGCGTGCCCCGTGTTGGACAGGCGCAGCGCGATAACGGTCGGGGCCCCTGGCGTGATGGCGACGTGCTCCTGGTCGGCGCGCATCTCGATCCGGGGGTGCGGCGCGCCGGGCGGCGCGGCGGCGGCCGGCGCGGTCGCCCCGCTGAGCAGCCCGGTGAGCAGCGTATCATCGAAGGCTGTCGCGGCTGCCGGCTCGAGCCGCAGCGTGAATGGGCCGACCCGCAAAGGGGCGCGCCCATCCCAGGGGGTCACGACGCCAGGGGCCAGGCGGACGCCGCCCACAAAGCTGCCGTTCGCCGAGCCAAGGTCAGTGGCGGTGATGCGCTGACCATCCCAATCGAGGCGCAGGTGCTCACGCGAGATCTGCGGGTCGTCAATGTAGAGGTCGCGCTCGGGGGCGCGCCCGAGTGTGAGCGTGCCGGCGGCCAGATCGGCCACGCGCAGCACGACGCCCTGCGGCCCAAGAATCTGGACCCGGGGCGCCGGGTTCTGGGTGATTGGCGCAGAGACACTCACGGTGGGCTGCTCGGCGAGCGGTGGCGCCGGCGCTACCGGGGCCGTGACAGACACGGTGGGCTGCTCATTGATCGGTAGCGCCGGTGGGGCAGGCACGAGCGTTGCTATAAGCTCTCGTGCAGCGCTGGCAAAGGCGCTCGCGTCGGGAAAGCGCTGTTCGGGACTCTTGGCCAGACAGCGCAAGACGAGCGCCTCGACCTCGGCGGGGATCTCGGGGCGAACGAGGCGCGGCGGGACAGGCCTGGTGCGCAGATGTTTCTCGACCGCCGCCTCGACAGTGCGCACATTAAACGGTGGGGCGCCCAGCAGCAGCTCATAGAGCACAACACCTAAGCTGTAGAGATCCGAGCGGCCGTCGATGGCCTGACCACGGCACTGCTCGGGCGAGAGGTAGGCGGGGGAACCAAAAGCCTCCTCGGAGAGAACCGCGGCCACGCCCAGGTCGCAGATCTTCAGGCCCGTGGGGAGGGCGCCCGGCGCCCGCTCGAGCCAGAGGCTCTCGGGCTTCACCGCGCCGTGAACAAAGCCGCCGCCGTGGGCAACAGCAAGGCCCTCGGCGGCCTGAGCCGCGAGCTGGAGGCAAAGCGTGAGGGGCACCGACGCCGGCGTGCCCGGTAGCAGCAGACTCCGCAGGCTGCCGCCCGCGAGCAGCTCGCTCGCGAGGAAGAGGCGCTCGTCCTGGTCGCCCACATCGTAGATCTCGGCGAGGCGCGGGTGACGCAGGGCGGCGACATCGCGCAGGGTGGCGAGCAGGCGCGAACGGACACCAGGGCGGGCCAGCAAGGCCGCATCGAAAAGCTTGACGGCGGCGGGTCGGCCGAGGCGGATGTGCCGACCGCTGAAGACCTGGCCGGTGGGCCCGCTGGCAAGCAGCGCCTCGATCTGATAATCTCCAAATTGCCGGCCAATTGGCTCAGTCATTAGATGCACCAGGGCGGGGCGTAGCCCCGTTCAGAACGAGAATCCCACAATAGGCTGTGTTAGGGGCATTGTACGCGATTATGCTCCAACATAAACATGCGCGGCGGGATGTAGCGCCCCCTTGACCCCTATGCTACACTAGACCGCACCTCAGTGAAAGACGTCACACCCCGCGTTCTGCCCACCGCCATCTGGCGGACGGCGGCATCGCCGTCCAGAAAGAGGCCAACCATGGACAATGACCA
>JAAXUL010000398.1:0-4633 GCA_013336035.1 Chloroflexales bacterium | reverse complement strand
TCACGCTGGGAGCACTGCTACTTCTAAGCCTTGCCGTGCTTAGAGCGCAGCCGGCTCTGCCGGCAGGCACCCGCGACGTCTACCCCACGGGACACCCAGGATTCAGGGCCAACATTGAGTGGCGCACGAGCACATACGGCGGCGAGCAGCTCTACCGCCGCACGCTCTGGAAAACCTTCCTCGAGCAGGGCGAGTTTCTTCTGCTGGCCTCGAGCGCGGTCGGCGTCACAGGCACGCCAAATGAGGGTGATATTCTCGTCTTCAACCCGGGCCGGATCAGCGGGCGGATCGGGCGCGAGACAATCCCCGACACCGCTGACTTCAGCTGCGTCGCCCAGCGCGCCGCGCCGGGCGAGGGTGACAGGGGCCGCATCGACAGCCGCGCCGCCGAGCTGGGCGGCCCAAATATCGGCTACAGGCCGTGCTTCTACCAGGCGCCTGCCACGGGGATCTACGATGTGGTCATCCTTGGCCCCGAGGGGCGTAACAGCAACCGTGAGATCAACCCCTCGGGCCAGGTCGAGGCCTCCGGTACAGATTTTGGCCCCGAGCAGGCCACCGCGATCACTGCCTGGGACATCTCGGTGGCCGACACCGCGACGGCCACCGCCGGTGACACTAAAGAGGGCCGCTCCTTCGTCTACTACTTTGCCCTGCTCACGGGCGGTAACTCGCGGCCGATCTATAACGAGGCCTACGTGGCCACCCACGACGGCTTTATCTACAAGATGAGCACGCGCGGCGCCGACCCCTTCGGCTTTGTCTTCTACTCAAACCAGCGCGGCTTCCTCAATACCGATGGCAACCCGCTCTATCGCGATGTGATGGCGCAGCCGGATCTGGCCGACCAGGATCAGAATCAGCTGCTCAGGCTGCAGGGCGACGTACGCCTGGCGCCGCCCGAGCACCCGATCTTTATCCAGCCACCGGACCCGGCCGCGCTGGCGTATCTGGGCATCCCGCCCGAGCCGATCACGCCGGTGATCGCGGACCTGACATTCCAGGGCCCCACCGGCACGGCTGTGACCGGCGTGGGGCTCGGCGGCACCTTCAGCTTCGATCTGACGGGCGGCAGTGGGATCTACTACCTGGTGATCAGCCGTGACGGCGTCAACTTCGACCCGACCCTGCCGCAGAATCGTGTGCTCTACGGCAACGCCGAAACGAGGGGGCGGATCAGCGTGGTCTGGGATGGGCGCGACAACGAAAGGCAGCTCTTCCCGACCGGCGACAGCTACAGGGCGGCCCTGGCCGTGCAGGGCGGCGAGGTCCACTTCCCGGCCCTCGATATCGAGAACAACCTTGAGGGCTCGGTGGTGCGCCTGCTCAACCCGCCGGGCGGCATCTGCCCCCCATTCGAGGGCGGCTGTGCCTCTAGCTTCTATGACGACCGGGGGTACAGGACAGCCAATGGTACCCTGGTGGGGGTGTCGGTCAACGGCCCGCTCTGCCCCGGGAACGTTGGCAACCCGCCGGCGATCCTCTTTAGCGACCCTCTGCGCGGCTATGATAGCACCTCGAACCAGCGCGGCTGGGGCTTCACGCAAGATGGCAACCCGCCGCAGCTCTGCGACCCCGTGGGCGGCTTCGGTGACAAGAAGGGCCTCGACCGCTGGGCCTACTACCCCAGCAGCCGGATCGAGACGCCGCTGCGGATCGTCGAGGAGGCCACCGCCGTCACCCTGGTCGAGCTCACGGCGGCCCATACGGCCGAGGGCATCCTGGTGCGCTGGACGACGGGCGCCGAGCTGGGGTCGCGCGGCTTCTATCTGTACCGCGGCGCGACGGGTGAGCGAGGCGACGCGACGCTGGTGACGCCCGCGCTCCTCCCCGCGCGGGGCTCGCCCTCGACGGGCGCGAGCTACCGCTGGCTCGACCGCGGGGCGGCCCCGGCGACGGCCTACACCTACTGGCTGGTCGAGGTCGAGTCTGATGGGCAAACCCGCGACTACCCGCCCGTGCAGGCCCTGCCCCTGGCGGCCGCCCCCGCCGAGCGGGTGTTCCTGCCCACCGTGAGCAGCCGCTAAAACATACGCGCGGCGATCTGCCACCACTCGTCGTTGTCGTCCGCGTCGGCCTGGCGATCGGGCGGGCGGGCGGCGGGCGGCTCGGCCTCGTCTTTCTGCAGCAGGGCCGCGAACGGCCGTAGCGGCATATTGTGGTCGAACTGCCACTGGATCGCCGCCTGGACGAACAGCCGGGGCGGCAGCGTCGCGATCAGCTGCGCATTCTCCAGCGGGGTCCCCTCTTCGTCGAGGAAGCGGAAGATCCGCTCGATCGGGTTGCGCGCGAACATCCGGGTGAAGATCGGCTTCAGCTCCTCGCCGTAGTGGTCCATCATCTCGAGCATCACCGCGTCGAGCAGCCGGTAGCGCTGCGAGTCCTCGGGCACCGCGAAGGGATGTCCGTGGTCGAGCAGCGAGCGGATGATCGCCGCCGAGTCTTGCTGGATGCGGATGAAGGCGTAGCCGGTGGTCGGCTTGACCCGCCCGCCCTTGGTGCCGATGGTCATGACGCGCCGGCCGACCTGCCGCGCGAAGGGGTGGTCGGTGGCGGGGATCACCCCTTGCTCCTCGTCCACAATGCGATAGTCGGCGATGCCTAGCGTCTCGGCCAGATACTCCTTCAGCGCCTCGGCATACTCCTCGTGGCTGAAGCGGTCGCTCGAGAAGACGGTGAACTCGACCAGGGCCCGCCGCGCCGAGAAGGGCAGCACATAGAAGAAGCGCGTCTCATGCTCCTGCGGGGTGCGGAAGTCCATCAGCGTGGCAGCCTCGGGCGAGAAGGCGTCCTCGGCGGTCTCGATCTCCCAGCCTTTGAAGTGCAGCTGTAAGTACTGGTGGTGCTCGTCCTCGACGACCTCGGCCGGCCGGAAGACGCTGTCGAAGACCCAGTCGGCGCTGTAGGCCCGCTCGCCGACGATCACACTGGCCACGTCGTCGCCGTCCTCGATCCGGTCGATCGTGGCCTGCAACAGAGTGACGTTTGGGCAGGCCGCCAGGGCCGCGTGGACAAAGCGGTAGAAGTCGATCCCGCGGATCATCTGATAGCGGTAGCGATCGAGGTCGATCAGCTGCGCGCTGGTGTCGTCGGCAAGCTGCAGCTGGTCCCACGAGCGGTAGACGATCGCCTCGAAGGGGGTCGGCTCATCCGTCCAGAAGGCCCAGGTGCGGTCGTTCTGGCTCTTCGCGCCCTTGTCGATAATCAGGATCGAGCGCTCTTTCAGCGGGCTGTTGATCAGCTGGTAGGCCAGGCTCAGCCCGGCCGCGCCGCCACCGGCGATGATGATCTCGTAGTGATCCATCTGAGGCTCTCCCTTGGCCCTGGTGTGCCCAGGGGCGTCGTGTAACGCGCTGGCGCGGGCAAGTATACGACAACAGCGCCACCTCGAGTGTTGCAGCGCCGGGGGTGCAACAAAAAAGCCCGAAATTAGGTTTAATCTAGTGTATTTCGCAACCCAGGCGGCGTTCTATTCAGGGGACACGTAAAGCCGGGTTTGCGGTCAGACATTACCTGCGCCGAGGCGTAGATCTCGCGCGTTCTGCAGAAGGGGCACCACCGCGTCTCCCCCCCGTGGAGGTACCCCTTGGCCCAGGCCGGACATAGTCCCCCCCGCTATGTCCGGCCCCCCCTCTAACACCCGTCGTAGCCAGTCCCCACCTTGCCCCCACCGGCAGCGTCACCACGAAGGTGCTGCCACAAGCCCTTGCCCGCGCTGGCCGCCTCGACGCATTCGCCGTGCCGATGGTCGCGCTGACGCAGGCCACCGGCAGCCCGGCCGCGTCGCTGGTGAGCCGCACCCTGGTCTCATCCGCCAGTGGGGCCAGGACCTGCCCTCATCCACCAGGGCGCCCAGGTCGGTCGGCTATCGCGCCATGGTCTCGGCCAGGGGCCAGCTCGCGCAGGTCGTTGACCAGCCGGATGAGGTGGCGCGTCGGCCGTACAGATGGCTCGGTCTTCAACCGCCAAGGAAAATCCGGGCATTTTCAGCGTGGCCCTGGAGGCTTCGCCAGAGCGCTGGCGCTACGGGACGCCTGAGGCTATAATGGATCTGTCGCCCTAACAGCCTCAGCGGTCCTCAGCCCGATAGCCTATGAGGTCTGCATGTCTCCTACTCAGGCCGACGAACCCGCCTCGCTCGAGCTGATGCTCGTGCAGCACCAGGCTGGCGTTGACCTCTCTCTCCGCTGTATCGTCCCCAGCGAGTCCGTCGACCGCTACGAGGGCCCCTTCCCCATCACCCTCGACCCCGAGCAGCTGCGCGCCACCCCCGACCCCGATAGCTATGGGGCCGCCCTCAGCCGGATGCTCTTTGCCGCCCAGCGGGCCACGACCACCTTCGCCCTCGCCCGCGCCGCCGCCCAGCTCAGCGGCCACACGCTCAGGGTGCGCCTGCATATCGCCGCCGGGCCCCAGCTCCACCAGCTGCGCTGGGAGACGCTGCGAGACCCTGAGGTGGGGCGGCGCCTGGCCCTCGACCCGCAGACCCAATTCTCGCGCTACCTCGGCGCCGAGGACTGGAGCCCCGTGGCCCTGCGCCCCCGCGGCGAGCTCCGCGCCCTGGCCGTAGTCGCCGCGCCCGCCGACCTCGCGACCTACCAGCTGGCGCCCCTCGACGCGGCCACCGAGCTCG